>JANQIJ010000079.1 GCA_028282185.1 Rhodospirillales bacterium | reverse complement strand
CGCACCTTTTCTGGACCATCCACGGGGTCGGCCCCGTGGCCGCGCGGCCGGCTGGATCGCGATGCTGGCCGCCGCTTGGCTGGCCATGACGACCTTCGGCTGGGCGCCGGCCCATGCCGCGCAATGTCGCCTGCCCAATCTGGAAACCACCGTCAAATTGACCGAAAAACGCGGCCGGCAACGCCTGTCCAATGGGTTCACGGGACGCCAATTGGAACGCAAGCGGCAACGCGCCGGTCACGCCGCGAGCCCCGGCCCCAATTGGCATCCGGTCGGCCTGATGGGCCGCGACCTGGTCTGGGAACTGCGGGTCCAGGTGATGGGCAGGAAGACCGACCGGGGATTCTGCGTCGGCCTGCAACATGCGGACATGGTCGTCGGCTATGACCGGATCGACGTTTACATCGATCGCCGATACCGCCCCGGGAGCTGCGAGTATCATGTCATCCTGGAACACGAGCAGCAGCACGTGCGGAACTTCAAAAACACCTTGGCCCGCTACATGCCGGAGATTCGGCGGAAACTGAAGGCCGAGGCGACCAGGATCGGCCCCCGCCAGGCCCGCAGCATGGAACGGGGGGCCGACCGTTTCGTAAAGACCCTGAAATCACGGATGACTCCGCTGATCCGCCGCATGCAACAAGAGATGGACGCCACCGATCGGCGGATCGACACCCCGGCCAATTATCGCGCCACGCAGGCCCGATGCGAAAATTGGTAGGAGGCGCCCTGGCAGGTAACGGGCGCCATCAGGCAGAAGTTGGCCCAAGGCCCGGTCGGCGGTGCCGTCGCGGCATCGGCGGCGACGGCCTCTCGTCGACACCCGACAGGGGATCAGTCCGTCTTCATCGACCGCCCCTTCTTGACCGCATCGTCGCCGAACCGAGCGCGCAAAGCGTCCATGACATCCTCGATCTTTTCCTTCCGCCCCGGATCGGCCGCAAGAAGGTCAGCCGTCGCGCCGTCGCGCGCGCCGCCGCGCCAGGCGGCGATCGACTGAACACCCACCCCCAGCAATCGAAAACGGCGATGGCCGATTTCCCTCTCCAGCAAGGGCAGGCCCGCTTGATAGATAGTCTCCGCCGACCGCGTCGGCGCGTCCAAGCGCCGGGAACGGGTGAACTGGCGAAAGTCGGCGGTCTTGAGCTTGAGAACCACCGTGCCGCCGCCAAGTTCCTTGGCCTTGAGGCGGGCCGAGACCTTCTCGGACAGTCGCCACAGCACGGGCTTCAAATCGGCAAGGGTGTGTAGATCCGTGTCGAACGTGGTTTCGGCGGAAACGCTTTTCGCCGCGCCGCCGGGGGTCACGGGGCGGTCATCCTCACCCCGGGCAAAGGTATACAGCCGCCGCCCCATGACGCCGTGGCGCGCCATCAGGTCGGTTTCCGACAGGCGGCGCAAGTCGGCAATCGTTGCGATTCCGTCGCGTTCCAGGCGGCGGGCCAGACTGGCGCCGACCCCCCAAATCATGCGGACCGGTTTCGGCCCCAGGAAATCCAAAACCTCACCACGGCCGATGGCGGCGAAACCCCGCGGCTTGTCCAGATCTGACGCCACTTTGGCAAGGAACTTGTTATAGCTCAGGCCGATCGAGGCGGTAACGCCGATTTCCCTTTCGATCCGCCGGACCATTCGGACCAGGGTTACCGCCGGTGGCGCTCGGTGCAACGTTTCGGTCCCGGATAGGTCAAGAAAAGCCTCATCGATGCTGATCGGTTCGACCAGCGGCGTCAGTTCCTGCATCAGCTTGCGGATTTCCAGACCGACGCGGCGATATTTCTCCATGTTCGGCCGGATGACGACGGCGTTCGGACAATTTTTCAGCGCCTTGAACATGGGCATGGCCGAACGGACGCCGGATATCCGGGCGACATAGCAACAGGCCGCGACGACGCCGCGCCGGCCGCCGCCGACAATCACCGGCTTACCCGCAATGCCGGGATTGTCCCGTTTCTCGATGCTGGCGTAGAACGCATCGCAGTCCACATGGGCGATCCCCAGCCGGATGAGTTCATCGTGCTGATAGAAGCGCCCGCCGCCACATTCCGGGCAAAGCTGGGCGGATGGACTGCCTAGCCACCCGCAATCTCTGCAGATCGTCTTCGGGACGCCCATTTTCGCGCCTCTGGGTCAGGGTAAGCTTTTGAGGCAAAAGCCGAACTTGACGCCCGCCCCTCTCGGGAGCGACACTAAAATTTATGCAGTCTAGGGAATCCCGCTGAAAGCGGAAAGGTGTTCGAGAATGAATAAGGTCGAGGGCCCCGCGAACGATACTTTGCAGGAAGCCCAACTTGAGATTCGGCAGTTAAAAGAAACGGTCGCGGCCCTTCGGGAAGAGCTTGAGGGCAAGGTCTTCGATATGCAGCGGGCGGAACAGGAAGCCCGCGCCGAAGGCGTCGACGAGATCAAGCAGTTGAAAGACACCGCCTCCGCCCTGCGCGAGGAGATGGAAAACCTGAACTTCAGCCGTCAACAAGAGGTTCAGGAGGAACGCGCCGCCGGCGTCGACGAAATCACCCAGCTCAAGAACACCATCCAGGCGCTGCGCGACGAGATGGAAGCGCTCAAAATCGAAAAAGAGCGGGAAATGAATGAAGCTGTCTCCGCGGGGCGCGACGAAATCCAGCAACTGAAAGACACGGCCCAACAGCTCCGCGACGAGATGGAGGCGCTGAAGTTCGCAAAAGACAAGGAGTTTAACGAAGCCGTCTCCGCTGGACGAGATGAAATCCAGCAGCTCAAGGCGACGGCGGCATCGCTCCGCGATGAGCTTGAGGAAATCAACTTCAAGCACCAGGAAACGGTACAGGAGTTGACCCGCGCCCGCCGCGATGAGGTCGGCGAGTTGCAGCAGGCCATCGTCACGCTCCGACGGACGCTTGAAGTCAAGTCGACCGGCAGGCCGAAGGTCGTCCAATGAGCGGCAACATTCCCGCCCCTGATACGGTGGAGGCATCGCCGGTCGACGACCGGACGATCGAGGACGTCGAGGAAAAGCTGAGAACCGCCGACCGCCGCCTGAAGCAAGCGGAAATGTTATTGAACGTTTCCCGCCGAGTCGCCGGCATCGAAACCCTGGACGAGGTCTTGGAAACCCTGGTCGAGGTCATCGTCTTCGAACTGCACGCCGAACGCGGCACCCTGTTCCTCAACGACGCGACGACGGGTGAACTGTATTCCCGGGTCGCCCAGGGCAATTTCCAGCGGGAAATCCGGATCCTCAACAACACCGGGATCGCCGGCGCCGTGTTCACTTCGGGCGAGGGCGAGATCATCAACGACGCCTACGCCGACGACCGTTTCAACCGGACCGTCGACGAACAGACCGGGTTCAAGACGGAACGGATTTGCTGCGCGCCGGTGAAAACCGTCAAGGACGAGATCATCGGCGTCGTGCAGTGCCTCAACAAGACCGACGGCAGCGCCTACGACGAAGACGACCTGGCCTTGCTCGAAGCGATCACGACCCAGGCAGCCGTCGCCCTGCAATCGACGCAGTTCGTCGAAAGCATGAAGAAAAGCCGGGAACAGGAAATGAAGTTCCTGGACATGGTGTCCGACGTCACCTCGAACCTGGAACTGGGGTCGTTGTTGTCGCGGGTCATGTCGGAAGCGACCCGCATGCTGTCCGCCGATCGATCGACCCTGTTCCTCAACGACGAAAAGACCGACGAGTTGTTCTCTCGCGTCGCCATGGGCGACAGTCTTGGCGAAATCCGCCTGCCCAATCACCTGGGCATCGCCGGCGCGGTGTTCGTTTCCGGCGACACGATCAACATCCCCTATGCCTATGCGGACCTGCGCTTCAACCCGGCCTTCGACAAGAAAACCGGCTACTTCACGCGATCGATCCTCTGCGTCCCGGTGGCCAACAAGGCCGGCAAGATCATCGGCGTCACCCAGGTTCTGAACAAACGCGGCGGTCCCTTCACGGAAGAGGACGAAACCCGGCTCAAGGCGTTTACCGCCCAGGTCTCGATCGCGCTGGAAAACGCCAAGCTGTTCGAAGACGTCCAGAACATGAAGAACTACAACGAAAGCATGCTGGAAAGCATGTCGAACGGCGTCATCACCTTTGACGAGGACGGCAAGGTCGTGACCTGCAACGCCGCCGGCGTCGCCATCATGGCCTTCGAATCCGAAAGCGAGATCATCGGCAAGGAGGCCGGCGACCTGTTCGCCCAGCACAACGACTGGGTCATCGAACGCCTGGAGAAGCTGGAAGAGACCCAGGAACCGGACATCACCATGGATCAGGAGTTCGTCTGCGGCGGCGACGAAGAGGAAGAACAGGAGAAGAAATCCGTCAACGCCCACTTCCTGCCGCTGATGGCCGAGGACGGCAAGAAGCTCGGCTCGATGATCATGCTGGAAGACATCTCATCCGAAAAACGCATGAAGTCGACCATGTCGCGCTACATGGACCCGGGCCTGGCGGACCAATTGATGGAAGGCGGCGAAGACCTCTTGGGCGGCAAGTCGACGGAAGCGACGGTCCTGTTCTCGGACGTGCGCAGTTTCACGACCATCACCGAATCCCTGGGCGCCCAGGGCACGGTGCAGATGCTCAACGAATATTTCACGATCATGGTCGATATCATCACCGGCGAAGGCGGCATGCTGGACAAGTTCATCGGCGACGCCATCATGGCGGCCTTCGGCATTCCCATCGCCCATGACGACGACGAAGACCGGGCCGTGCGGGCGACCATCCGCATGATCACCGAACTTTGGGAATGGAACAAAATCCGCGAAGCCCGCGGCGACATGCCGATCGACCACGGCGTCGGCCTCAACACCGGGATGATCGTTTCCGGCAACATCGGCTCGCCCAAGCGCATGGACTTCACGATGATCGGCGATGGGGTGAACCTGGCCGCCCGGCTGGAAAGCGCGTGCAAGCAGTATTCCGCCCGGATTCTGATTTCCGAGTTCACCCGCGCCAAGCTGAAGGGCACCTACCGCATGCGGGACGTCGATCTTGTGGTGGTCAAGGGCAAGACGGAGCCCGTCGGCGTGTTCGAGGTACTCGACTACCACAATGACGAGACCTATCCGAACCTGATGGACAATGTGAACTACTTCAACGAAGGGGTGAAACAATACCGCCACGCCAATTGGGACGAAGGCATTCGCGCCTTCAACGAAGCCATCAAGGCCAACCCCAACGACAAATTGGCCGAGACCTATATCGAACGCTGCGAGCACCTGAAAGCCGAACCGCCGGAAGACTGGAACGGTGTCTGGGTAATGACCAGCAAGTGATCGGAACGGCCAGCGAGCGTTTCTCCCACTCATCGAAATAGGCACGAATAATACTTCCAGACAGTGAAACGCGTGCCGGTGAACGGCCGCGCTACATTATTCTCTTGGTCATGACGAAAGGCCTACAGCGCCGGATCATCGCCCAGGAGCTGACCTCCTGCGGGTTTCGCCTGACCATGTCGGACACCACCCTGGAAGCGGTCACCCTGGCCGTGCGCAATCCACCCGACGCGATCCTCACCTCCCACGAAATGGAAGACTTGGATGGGATGGGATGGGATGGGATCGGACCGGCCCAAGTCTTGGCCCGTGTCACGGCGACCCAGGACACCCGGATCGCCGTCATGGCCCGCTTGGAAAGTCAGGATCAACGCGACCTCCGCCTGCCCGCCGGCGTCCAAATGATCCGCAAGGACGACGGCTTCTTCGAAACCTTGAAGGAATGCCTAGTCGATTGGGGATTTTTTGGCCGG
>JANQIJ010000023.1 GCA_028282185.1 Rhodospirillales bacterium | reverse complement strand
GACCATTTACGAAGATATCGACGATCTTGAACACCTTCTCACCGCCGCGGCTGCCGACACCGACCCGCCAGCCCACATCAACCGGCTTGGTCGCGCCCGGCCGTTTCAGGAAGGTATGGACGATGTAATCCCGCTCCCCGCGCTTTTCGGCGCGATCGACTTCCAGGGTCTCGCCCGTGTAGTTCTTGAATGCGTCCACATAGCGTTCGAGCAGCATATTTTCGAACAACATCAGGTATTCGTTCTTTTGTTCGGTTGTCGCCCGCCGCCAATGGCGCTTCAATACCCACTTGGCGATGGATTTGATGGCGAAGTAGTCATGCACCATCTGGCGGAAGCGTTCCTTGCGGACGTCCCGCTCGATATCCTCGGCCGTCAGGGACAGAATCGCGGTATCCGCCATGCCCGAAATGAAAGCCATCACCTCGGCATTGGATGCATCGGCCTTCGCCGGCGCGGGCATCACCCAAAGCGCCAACACCAGGACCGAGATAAATTTCGAAGCGCGCCAAGCCATCCGTCACACCTCCAACAAGGCTTCCATACACCGCAAGGCATGATCAATTCAACAACAACCAGCGGCGAAAATCTTCACAAGAGGTTCATCCCAAAACGCGGACGAACTTTGTAGAGGTAAGCGCAACTGGCGCGTAATCTTTTGCAGAACGGGCCAAAATCGACATGGAAGCTCGAAGAGAGGACGATCATGAACCCGGAATGCCCCGTGACCGAGGCCCTGCGGCTCTATCAGGAGCAGGGGAACAAATCTTATACGGAAGCCGTATGCCAGACGGATCACGCTTTGCAAAGCGCCTATCTGGCCGAACAGGAATCGGGAGAAGCGGAACTGATCGCCGCGGCGCTGCTGCACGACATTGGCCATATGCTGCAGAAGCTGGGCGAAGACGCGGCGCTGCGCGGCGTTGACGACAAGCACGAAAACATCGCCGCCGGCTGGCTCAAGCGCCATTTCACCGAACGTGTGGCCGAAACGGTGCGCCTGCACGTCGACGCCAAGCGCTATCTTTGCGCCGTCAGGCCCGGATATTTCGAGGACCTGTCGGAAGCCTCGGTCCGCTCCCTGGGCCTGCAGGGCGGCCCGATGAGCGACGCAGAAATCACCGCCTTCGAAGCCCTGCCCCACGCGCAAGACGCCATCAAGCTGCGGGAATGGGACGACCGGGCCAAAATCGTCGGCCAAGACACCCCCGACATGGCGCATTTCCGGCCCTATCTGGAACAGGCGCTGAGCGCCCCACGCGCCTAACCACCGGCCGGCTGGCTTGAAGACATCTCAAACCTAGAACCGCCCGGCGCGAAAGGCCGAAATATCGAAATTGGGCACCCGCCCCTGTACCAGGTCGGCGATCACCCGCCCCGTCGCCGGGCCGCAGATCAGGCCGACGTGCTGATGGCCGAAGGCGTAGTAGACGCCGGGAACGCGGTCGGACGGACCGATTACCGGCATGCTGTCCGGCAGAGTCGGGCGAAACCCCATCCATTTCGAGGTCATTTCCCCCTTGATGCCGGGAAACATGGTCTTGGCGTGGCGGGCGATGATTTCCGCCCGCTTGAAGTCGGGCGCCGCGTCATGGCCGGCCAGTTCCACCGTCCCGGCGCAACGCAGGCCGACCTCCATGGGCGTGGCGAAAAACGCCCGCGCCTTCCAGCCGACGGCGTGGCTGACCCGCACTCCCGGATCGGCGAAGACCGCGTGATAGCCCCGCTCGGTTCCCAGCGGGAAACGGTCCCCAAGATCGCGGGAAAGGCGATGGGAAAAGGCGCCGGCGGCGATCACCAGGCGCTCGGCCCGGACGTCCCCGGCGTCGGTTTCGACCATCACGCCGCCGCCCTCCAATTGGCGCAGCCGGCGGACTTCGCCCTTGAATAAGGTGCCGCCGCGCTTTCGGAATTCCTCTGCCAGAACCTTGACCAGACGCCCCGGATTGGCCGCCGTGCCGCCGCCCAAAAGCGCGTGGCCGAATGGGAACCGGTCGCTCAGGTCCGGCTCCAAATCGTGCAGGGCGGCGCGGTCCAATCGGTCGTACTTGATCCCGTAGGTGGCGCGGAATTGCAGGTCCCGGTCGGTCTTTTCGAACTCCGCCTCGGTCTCGTAGACCTGCAGCACCGGATGCAGGCGGACCAGTTCCGGCGCCCCCGCCTCGGCCGCCAACTTGGCGTAGTTTTCGGCGCAATCGGCGGTCAGGTGATGCATCGCCTGGGCCGCGTGTTTGATATGCGCCGTGCTCGCCTTCGGCAGCATGCGCAGGAGCCAGGGCAGAATCTGCGGCAGACGGGTCCAGCGGATGGTCAAGGGCCCCTTGGGGTCGATCAGCCATTTCGGCACGTTCATCAGAACCTCGGGCCCGAAGATCGGCACGAAGGACCAGACCGAGAGAATCCCCGCATTGCCGAAGGAACAGAACTCGCCCGGCTCCAACCTGTCGACCAGGGTCACCCGATGCCCGTCCCTGGCGAGCGCCAGGGCGCAATTGACGCCGACAATGCCGGCGCCGATCACCGTGACGCCTCCGTCCACGGACGCGCCCGGGGCGGGGCGGGCGGCGGGCGCGGCGCCGGGGCGTTCGGCCGGGCCGGGTTCGGTGTTCGGAATCGTCATGCGTGTCTCCTTGGGCGCGCCGCTCGACGGGCGCTTCGGCTTGCTGATCTCCGACCTTCGTGCCAAATAAGGGCGAAATCAACCCGCGCTGAAATAAGGAATTCGCCCGCCATGGCCGATGGACACCCCCCGCCCGCCCCTGGCGCCGCCCTCTCGGACGCGGCGCGCCGGGCGCTGAAGGCCGCCGTCGACGCCAAGGGCTTCCTCGACGCAGACGAAGACCGGGCCGCCTATAACGCCGAGGAACGGGGCTATTACCAGGGCGAAAGCCCGCTGGTCCTGCGCCCGGCGACGACGGACCAGGTCGCGGCCGTGGTGAAGATTTGCCATGGCCACGGCATCGCCGTCGTGCCCCAGGGCGGCAACACCGGGCTCTGCGGCGGCGCCGTCGCGGCGGTGGACCAGATCATCCTGAACCTCGGGCGGATGAACGCCGTCCGCGCCATTGACCCCGTGAACGCGACCATGACGGTGGAGGCCGGCTGTATCCTGTCCGATATCCAGACGCGGGCCGAGGACGCGGGGCTCCTGTTCCCCCTGTCGCTGGCCGCCGAGGGCACCTGCCAGATCGGCGGCAACCTCTCGACCAACGCCGGCGGCATTCAAGTGCTGCGTTACGGCAAC
>JANQIJ010000352.1 GCA_028282185.1 Rhodospirillales bacterium | reverse complement strand
CCGGTGGGATTTACCCTGCCATCCTTGTCGCCAAGGACGCGGTGCGCTCTTACCGCACCCTTTCACCCTTACCTGTCCCGAAGGACCGGCGGTTTGCTTTCTGTGGCACTTTCCCTGGGCTCGCGCCCGCCGGACGTTATCCGGCACCGTGTCCCCGTGGAGCCCGGACTTTCCTCCCTCGCCAGGTTTCCCATGCGACGAAGGCGGCCGTCCAGCCGTCTGGTCCAATACCTTTATAGACCCGATCATCTAGCTTGTCAGGCCTCGCACTGTTCGCTCAAGCCGCCTGGGTCACGCGCTTCACCTTGATCTTGCGCGCCTTCTTCATGGCCTGCGCCAAATCGTAGGCCATCTGAGCCCGAAGCCAGGTCTCCGCCCCGCCACCAAAGGCTTTATCCAGGCGAATCGCCATTTCCGGCGAGATGCCGGCGTGGCCATTCACAAGGTCGGAAAGCTGCTTGCGGCTGACGCCAAGCCGCTTGGCGGCATCTGTGACGGTTAACCCAAGCGGTTCAAGGCAGTCATGACGGACGGATAGTCCGGGATGGGGCGGGTTCTTCATGGGCATGACAATGATCCTTCGTCACCTTCTAATGATAGTCCAGATAGTCCACGTCATGGGTGTCGCCGCCCTCCAAGCGGAAAATGATGCGCCAATTGCCGGAAATGCTTACCGACCAATATCCCGCGAATTTGCCTTTCAGCGGATGCAGACGATACCCAGGCAAATCCATTTGCGCGGGCTCGGTTGCCTGATCCAAACGAGCCAGGACACGTTCGATCTTGGCGGCGTGGTCGGCATGAACCTTTCGGCGATCTCCGGCTTCGTACAGAAGCCTTAGCCCCTTGTGACGGAACGACCGAATCATATGATAAGTGTAACGTGACACCTATCATTTCGCAAGACCGAAAGCTTCTAAGACTGGGCGGAGTGTTCCGCCATCCAATGCCTGGCGATATCCGCCCGGCGGGTGACCCAGACATGATCGAGCGTTTGCAGATAATCCAGCACCCGGTGCAGGGCCACGATCCGCCCGGGCCGGCCGATCAGGCGGCCGTGCAGGCCGACGGTCAGCATCTTGGGCGCCCCGCCCCGGCCCTCGGCCAACAGGCAATCAATGCTGTCCTTCAGGTAGGTCACGTATTGGTCCGCGGTCTGATAGCGCACCATGGAGGAAAACCTGGAATCGTTGGTATCGAGCGTATAGGGGATCACCAGATGCGGCGGATCGAACGACCGGTCCCAATAGGGCAGGTCGTCGTTATAGGCATCGGACGAATAGAGAAAGCCGCCTTCCTCGACCACCAGCCGGCGGGTGTTCATGCTTGGCAGGCCGGCGTAATAGCCTTCCGGATGGCGACCGGTGACGCGAACGGCCTGGTCGACGCATTTCCGGATGTGCTCGCGTTCTGCGTCCTCCGACATGCCGTGATAATCGATCCAGCGCCAGCCGTGGCAGTTGATGTCGAAACCGCTTTCGGCAATCGCCTCCAACACCTTCGGGTTCTTTTCCCCGGCCAGGCCGACAAGGTTCACGGTGGCGTTTAATTGCCGGTCCTGGAACGCCTGCATGATCCGCCAGAAACCGACCCGGGCGCCGTATTCGTAAGCGCTTTCCGTATAGAGGTTGCGCGCCCCCGGCCGGGGCTGGGCGTAGTCGTCGGTCAGCCGGGTTTCCGGCCCGCCGTCGCCGTCGAGGATATTGCGCTCCGCCCCCTCTTCGTAGTTGATGCAGAAATTGACGGCCAACCGAGCACCCGCGGGCCAATCCGCATTGGGCGGCGCGCCGGCGTAGCCGACGAAATCCCGGTCTGACAAATCCCGATCCGGCAGATCGCGGGGCGACGGGTCTTCGGATGATGGATCGTCAGCCATAGTCCGGGTCTCCCGCCCGGACCAGGTGGACCAGCCCGAACAGACGGCGCGCCGTTTCCGGATCGACACGGCCGGTAACGCGGTCGGGCCGCCAATGACGCTGAAAGGCCTTCAGGGCGGCCTGGAAATCGGTCACGTCATAGCCGACCTCTTGCAGGGCCTGGGCCAGGGCCCCGGGCGCCGTTTCCAGGTGATCCGCTTCGCCGGGCCACAATCCGATGCCCTTGGACGCCAGGCGCGCCCAGGGGAAGCGTTCGCCCGGATCGGTCTTGCGCGTCGGTGCCACGTCGGAATGGCCGACCACGTTGCGGGCCGGGATCGGATGGCGGGTCAGGACCCCGAAACAGACCGCTTCCAGTTCCCTGATCTGGGCCTCGGGGAACTCCCGATAGCCGAATTCATGCCCGGGGTTGACCAGTTCGATGCCGACGGACCGCGCGTTGATATCCGCCCGCCCGCGCCAATGGGCGACGCCCGCGTGCCAGGCCCGGTGCCGCTCATCGACCAGGCGATGGACCGTGCCGTCCTCGTCGATCAGGTAATGGGACGAGACTTGCGAGCCTGGATCGCGCAAGCGGTCCAGGGCGGCCTCCGCCGTTTCCATGCCGGTGTAGTGGATCACCAGCATGTCGACGGTGAAACCGGGACCCCTGTCGTCGAAGTTGGGCGAGGGTGAAATGACGATCTCAGGCATAAGAGGATTATACCTGTTGGGCGGGGTAATGATTGTATTTTACGCAAATGCGTCGTCGCGGCCCATATAGGGCCGCTCGGGATTTGCGCTAATTGTATTTTACGCAAATGCGTCGTCGCGGCCCATATAGGGCCGCTCGGGATTTGCGCTACAAGCCCCGCTCTTTCTCGACCTGGTCATAGGCGGCGTTGATCGTCGCCATCTTTTCGTTGGCCAGGTCGATGAACTCCTGGGGCATGCCCTGGGCCATCAACTTGTCCGGGTGGTTTTCGCGGATCAGCTTGCGGTAGGTCTTCTTGATCTCGTCGTCGCTGGCCGAGCGTTCGACGCCGAGAATCTTATAGGGGTCCTGCTTGTCTTCCCGGGCCAGGTGGATTTCCTTCAGCCGCTCGAACCCTTGCGGCGTAAAGCCGAAAATCAGCGATGTCCGGCGCAGGAACTCGAGCTCGCCCGGATGCACCTCGCCGTCCGCCTTGGCGATATGGAACAGCGCCGCCAACAGGTCTTCCAGGACCACCGGCTCGCGGGCGAACATCATGGCGATCTGTTCCGCATAGGGCTCATAGCCGGTGGCGTCCCGGCGGGCCTCGTTGAACAGCTTGCCGACGACGGCCTCGTCTTCCGGCGGGATATGGAACTTTTCCCGGAAGGCCCTGATTTCGTCGTGCGAGACGATACCGTCGGACTTCGCCATCTTGGCGGCCAGAACGATCACCGCCTGGGTGAAGGCGACCTGGCGCGCCTCGGCTTCCCAGGCGGGGCTGCCCCCGGGGCCACCGCCGAACCCGGTGCCGCCACCCGCGGAACCCTGCCCCGGGCCGCCGAGCAAAGCCTCTTCCTCGTCCTTGCGCTTGTCGTACATATGGCCGGCGACGCCGCCCAACAGCGCGCCCAGCGGGCCGCCCATGGCGAACCCGGCGACTCCGCCGACAACCTTACCCCAGATGCTCATGGAAGTTTGTTTACCCTGCCCCGCGCGGTTTGGCTATGGCCCTCTCACGACCGAACGAAACAACCGCCGCTCAGGATGCGCCGATCCGCCCGGCCATCGGCAACTTGACCGCCGGATCCTTGAAGTCGAGACCGAAGGTGAGGCCCAGAAGGTTGATTTCAACTCCTTCCTCAAACCCCGCCAGAACCCCCAAAAGACCGAATAGGGAAACCTGCACGCCCGTGCCGCTGGGCGTTTTCGCGGCGATGCCGCCGGGGATGAAGTCCTTGCCGATGGCGGTTGGCGGCAAGTCGAGCGCCAGTTCAGGCACGGCGCGGGCCACATGGGCCGTGAAGGTATTGGAATTGGGCCCGGGCCAGACACGGTAGTTTTCGTGATAGGGATAATTGTGCGCCGCTTGGTGGATACGCTTGATCATCTCGTCAACGCCGTCGCCGCGAACATCGGCCAAAACCTCAGGCTCGGCGCCGAACCAACGCATGTCCGGCGCCCGGTTGGAGACCGCCAGGGCCGAACCGCCGTAATAGGCCCGCCAGCCGATGATCTCATAGACCGTGAATTCGCTTGCCCCCGTCGACTTGGCCGCAATCCAGGTATGCACCCCGAAATAGCCCCGCCAATTGAACGCCCGGGCGGCATAGACCTGAACGATCGCCTCATCGTGCATGGCCAGGTCCGGCGCGATGCCCGTGGGCTCGCGACTTGCCGTGCGCCAATCCGCCATCACCGAATGCCTCCCGATACCGACGACGACACTGACGATCAAAACCAGAAGGATCGCCTTCGCCAGCCGGCGTTTTCTCAAACTGAGTTTCATGTCTCCACCAAATCACGTCATGAATTAGGCAGCAAGAAGGCGTTCGCCAGCCCCGGGGAAAAGCTTGGCATCAAGGATGGGAGAAAAGACGGGGTGCATGGTTCCGGATCGACCGGTCGTCGGCCAAACCATCGTTCGAGAAGTGTATAACCTCCGCGAAAGGATCGTCTAAAATAACACGACCATCCATGACCATAGTGTGGCAACGAAATCGAAACCCGCCGACACCGAATGATGCCGTCATCCTGGACATATAAACGAGCCGCCGACCCCATGGGTCTTGAAGTGTCTGATTGGGTTGGAATGCAGAGCCCTGCCTTGTCAGCCCACGTCCATGATGAGGCGCAACTTTCCATTGTTTATTCAGGGTGTCGGCGATTTCGGATTGGAGCGGCCACCTACAGCCTCCGGGCCGGAGACATGATCTTGATCCCGGCCGGCGTACCGCATGCGTCCGTGGGCATTCAAGAAGTGGAAACGCGCAGCCGGGATATCTTCCTGGATTCCTCGCAGGCGTCCATCGAGCTTGGAGACCGGCTGATCATCGGCGCCATTCAAAAGCCACCTCTCCGTCAAGAGCACACGGTCGAGGAATTCCTCTTCGATCTCCTCAGCGGGAGGACGCGCCGCGAGACCGCCTTGTGCCCGGTCGACCTTCCTTTTGAGATTATCGAGACGGTCAAATCCACGTCCATGAGGGTTTCCGAGATCGCAAAATCGGCGACACTCAGCCGAGAGGGCTTCATTCGAAAATTCACCCGTGAAATCGGCATGACCCCTTTGTCGTTCCGGCTTGCCCACAAGGCAGCCCGAGCGCGAGCCCTGTTGCGCTCAGCGGTTCCTCCAGCCGCAGCGGCTTATGAAGCCGGTTTCGCGGACCAGAGCCACCTAGGCCGCACCTTCAAACAAAGGTTCGGCACGTCGCCGGCGAAGTTTCAACGCATGTGGCTGAATTAACCGCATCACTTTCGTTCCAGAAAAGATGAGTTGAACCTTCTAAGGTCCGATGAAACGGGCTTTTCTTGGAGACCTGTTCGCCCGTCTGATGAACGTTTTTGCCGTATCGAGGCCGAACTCCCAGAAAGAATTCTTCATGATCTCTCAGTTCTTCGAAATCCAAGTTAAAGAAGGCGGCGCCGACCAATACCTGGACATCGCCGCATCCCTCAAACCCAGGCTGGAAGCCATGGGCGGATGCCTGTTCATCGACCGGTTCAAGAGCATGACCCGTGAGAACTGTCTTCTGTCCTATCAGGTCTGGCAGGACGAGGGCTCAATGGTCGCCTGGCGCGTGGAAGCGAGCCACCACAAAGCACAGCAAACAGGGCGCAAGAGTATCTTTTCGGATTATAGAATCCGGATTGCCCAGGTGCTTCACGAAGCCAGGCCGAACGGATCAACCTGGCAGCCTGAACGGATTTCTCCTTACAATGACCCTTCAAGGCGTCGGCCGACCTACGTGCTGGCAACGGAATCAAAAGCCGCAGTTCTACCGGCCGCGGTTGAGTGGACGGCCCATCCCTTCAAAAGCGTATACCGCGATGAACAGTATGTTCATTTGCTGGATGTACCGGATACACAGTCCGGCCTGGACCTCGGTCCCCGTTGTTTTGCGGAGCAAACGATCGAGTATTTCCGGCTGTTTGAAGTCATGCGTGACTACGGAATGTATGACCGGACCGAAGCGCCGCAATACTACCCACCCGTAGACCGGTAACCGGAAAAGCATCGAAGGGCCGCCCCCCTGTCTGAAACCCCGCGCCATCTGAGCGCCGAGGCGTCATCCCCGCCCGCCCTGTCGCCGGGTCGTCTTCAAAGCCCAGAATCCTTTAAAGAAGACGTTCCACCACCTGCTCCCAGACCGCCGGCACCAGATAGATGGGAAACTGGCCGACCATGAAGTAGAGCATGGTGTCCGGGGCGATGGCCGGGAACAACACCGCGATCAGGATCGCCATGTTGCGGTTGCCGGAAACGAAGGCGACGCTGAGAATCTTGACCCGGTCCCAACCGCGTCCCATGGCGCGCCCCAACGCCCAGAACGCCCCCATCCCCGCCAGTTGCAGGCCGGCGAAAACCGCGAAACTGAGGGCCGTGACGAAGGCGACATGGCCGGGGTCTTCCTGGAAGGCCGCCGGAATTCCCGCCATCAGGCCGGCGGCGAATCCCACCAAAAGGATCACCGAGGCCCCGTGCAGGTGATCGCGGGCGGCGTCGATCCTGGTTTCGCCCAGGAACCGCTGCAATAGGACCGCAGCGGCCACCGAGGAAAACACGAAGACCGCCAGGCGCTGCATCAGATCGAGGGTGGAGATCGGCACTTCCACCAGATTGGCCGAAACGATGGGCAGGGTCAGCGGCACCAGGAGGGTTTCCAGGACCAAGACCAGCAAAAGGAAGGCAGCATCGAGCCCGATGATCATCCCGACCGCGGGCGTCGACATCAGCGGCGAGGTCGCCGCCGTCAGCACCAGGGCAACGATCAGCCCCGGAGAAAGGCTCGCGTCCTTGACGATCAGCCACATCAGCACCGGCGTCACGCAAAGCATCCAGACCAGCGTGGCGCCCAACAGGACCGGGCGTTTCAAATGCGCCACGGCGTCGGCCCAGCGGATCTGCACCATGGAAACGGCCATCAGCAGCCAGACCATGGGGCTCAGCCAGGGTTGCAGATGGATCGCCAGGCCGGGCAGCGCCAGACCGGAAAACACGCCGAACGCCATCATCGTCGTGGCATGACGGCCGAGAAAGGCGAGTGCGTTGAGCGGCATGGTCATATCGGATCGGTCGCCCGCTCCCCGGCTTGCATATGGCCCGATTATCAGGCAAACCCATTTGTATACAATTCTGTCCCTTCCTTCCGGGATTTCGCAGTATTCGGGGAGTTTCCATGGCCGAACAGGTGGATACAGTCGTCATCGGCGCCGGCGTTGTCGGCCTGGCCGCGGCCCGTGCCCTGGCCCTTGCCGGGCGTGATGTCATCCTGATCGAAGCCGCCGAAGACATCGGCACCGGCACCAGTTCGAGGAATTCCGAAGTGATCCACGCCGGCATCTATTACGGCGAGGGGTCGTTGAAAGGGAAATGCTGCGTCCGCGGAAAATGGCTGCTTTACGAGTACCTCGAGACCCGGGGCATTGAACATCAACGCATCGGCAAGCTGATCGTCGCCGTCACCGAGGACGAGATTCCGGCCCTGCACGATCTGAAAGGCAAGGCCGAAGCCAACGGCATGCCCGATCTGGAGTACCTGGGGCAAAACCAGGTCAAGGGACGGGAACCGAACGTCAATGCCGTCGCCGCCTTATGGTCGCCGACCACGGGCATCTTCGAAAGCCATGCATATATGCTGTCATTGCAGGGCGAGATGGAGGACCGGGGCGGCATGGTCGCCTTCAACACCCCGGTGCTGGGCGGCGAGGTTCTGCCCGACGGGCGCATCCGCCTGCGCTGCGGCGGCGCGGCACCCATGGACTTGGACTGTGCCCTGGTGGTCAACGCCGCCGGGCTCTATGCCCAGCACATCGCGCGGACGATCGACGGCCTTGACCCGAATAAGATTCCGCCGATCCATTACGCCAAGGGCCATTACTTCACCTACGCCGGGAAAAGCCCGTTCAACCATCTGATCTATCCGGCCCCGGTGCCGGGCGGATTGGGCACCCATTCGAGCCTTGACCTGGGCGGCGTCACCAGGTTCGGCCCCGATGTGGAATGGCTCGACGTCGGCCATCCGGACGACATCGACTACAACGTCGACGAAACCCGAGCCGAGGACTTCTACCGGGATATCCGGCGCTATTGGCCGGACCTGCCCGACGGCGCCTTGTCACCGGGATACACCGGCGTGCGGCCGAAACTGACCACCTCCAAGGACAAATTCGCCAACGACTTCATCATCGACGGGCCGGCCGCCCACGGCACCCCTGGGTATGTCGCCCTCTACGGCATCGAGAGCCCCGGCCTGACGTCGTCCCTCGCTATCGCCGAAGAAGTCCTGGTGCGGATCGACGGCTGACCCAGACGGATCCGGCGCCCGGTTTTCCAGGGGGTGGGCGACCATCCTGGCCGTCAAATTGACGGCGGCGGCGCTTGACGCGGCGCGCGGCGCGGAGAACGACCTCGGCATCGTTGGCAATGCCTGACAGACGTGGGACCATGCCAGAATGAGACCAGAAAGTTTCATAAAATCCTGCTTTCTGCCGCTCGGTGCCCTGCTTGTCGCCGGCTCGACCGCCTGCGCGACCGCCCCGACGCGGTCCGGTCCCGGGGCCGAGGCCTGTCTCCATCCAGGCACCTGGATCGATCCCGCGGCCGGCCGGACCGTTTCCTATGGACAGGTCCTGGACCGCCTGGACGGGAAGAAGGTCGTTCTGTTGGGCGAATCCCATACCGCCATGGAAGACCACCTGTGGCAGGCCCGCATGTTGGCCGCGCTGCAGGCACGGGCCGGCAAACTGGTCATCGGTTTCGAATCCTTTCCCCGTTCGGCACAGCCCGTCTTGGACCGGTGGACCGCGGGGGACCTGACCCGCGCCCAGTTTCTACGCCAGGTCCGCTGGGACCGGGTCTGGGGATACGATGCCGATTTCTACATGCCGCTGTTCCAGTTTGCCCGGCAAAATCGGTTGAGGATGGTCGCGCTGAACGTCAATCGCCGGCTGATCGGCAAGGTCGGGCAGGACGGCTGGTCGGCAACGCCGGTCGAAGACCGCGAAGGTGTCGGCGATCCGACGCCGGCGTCCGGTTCCTATCGCCTGGCCCTCGCAAAGGTCTATCGGACCAAGCTGCGCCATCCCAGAGGCGGCATCCGCAATCCTGGCCAGGGCGATCAGGCGGCCAGGCAAACGCCGCCGCCGCCGGACCTGGACCAAATCATGGAGATGGACCGTTTCGACCGCTTCGTCGAGGCCCAGTTGACTTGGGATCGGGCGATGGCCGAGGCCCTGGACAGGGCCGCCAGCGCCAACCCGGAGGCCACCGTGGTCGGCATCATCGGCCGTGGTCACTTGGAATTCGGCCATGGCGTGCCGCGTCAACTGGCGGCGTTGGGCCGCGACGACGTCGCCGTGCTGCTCACCGCCCAGGCAGGCGCGGCCTGCGAAGCTGCCGTGGCCGAGGTCGCCGACGCCCTATTCTTGGTCGGACAGGAAGAACCACGGGCCCAAAGACCGGCGAAACCGAAATTGGGGGTGATCATCGAGGCCGACGACGCCGGCGTGAAAATTCTCCAGATCGTCGTCGACAGCATCGCCGAAGCGGCCAAGCTAAAAGCCGGCGACCTGGTCACGCAAGCGGCCGGGATCACTGTCCGCGGCAACCAAGACCTGATCGCCATCATCCAACGCCAGGCCCCCGGCACATGGCTGCCGTTGAAGATACGGCGCGGCGGCAACGAGATCGAGGCGATTGCCAAGTTCCCACCGATGAAGGCCGCCCGGGAATGAGTCGTGGGACTTGTCGGCCGTTGCCGCATGCCGTCGCCGGGCTGTTCCTGGCGCTGGTCTTGCTACCGGCCCCGGCCG
>JANQIJ010000297.1 GCA_028282185.1 Rhodospirillales bacterium | reverse complement strand
GAAAGCCAAGCGCCAGTATCCTGCGGACATACCCTTCAGACACACCGTTTACCCTCGCAATTTCCCGATATGATTTGGCCTCCCCGGAAATCATTAGAGTATCCGTTTTTCTCAAGCATTGATTTTCGCCCATTTTCGGTCGGCTTTGATAAGTGCGTTGGCCAGTTCGATGAGTTTTCGCATGAGCGCGGTGAGCGCGAGTTTGGCGGGTTTTCCGGCTGCGATCATGGCTTGGTATTTGCGCGCCAGATCGGGGTTGTATCGGGCTGCGACCAGTGCCGGCATGTAGAGGGCATCGCGCAGGTGCTTGCGCCCGCCCTGGATGAAGGCCTTGCCGCGCCACTGCCCGGACTGTCGCGTCATCGGGGCCAGGCCTGCCAGACTGGCGGCTTGTTTACGCCCGAGCGTTCCGATCTCTGGGCACTGGATGAGGATCGCAATGGCTGCGACCTCGCCGATTCCCGGAATGGATCGCACAATGTCGTGCGCACGGGCGCGCCGTGGGCAGCGACGCAGGCGTGCTTTGAGTTCATCCTCAAGGGCGGCGAGCTGACGTTCGACCTGCGTCAGGCGCGCTTTGGTCTGGCGGCGCGTGAAGGCAAGGGTTTGGGTCTTCACCCGGTTCTTGAGGCGGGTGCGGTCCTTGACCAGGGCCATGCGGGCGATCTGCAACTCCTTGAGTTCGCGCTCCTTCTGATCGGCGGGCCTGTCGGGCACCAGATCAAATGTTGCGCCCATCATCGCCAGTGCGCGCGCATCGACGGCATCGGTTTTGGCGCGCGTTCCATGCGCCTGGGCAAAGCGACGGGCTTGCAAGGGATTGACCTTCACCAAAGGAAGCTTGCCTGAGAAAGCCTTCTCGAAGGCGGCGTGATAGGGACCGGTCGGTTCATAGACAACGACCGCGGGCCGGTCGGACCCGATCCAGCGTCGCAACGCACGAAAGCCGGCGATGTTGTTTTCAAATCGGGCTCGCTGTCCCGTCCCGACGCGATGCACATCCAAATGCGCTTTGGAGATGTCTACTCCGATGCTATCGTTCATTGTCTTCGCTGTCCTATGCTTGTCGTGCAGAGCCAGGGGCTGCTGCGTATCCGTTCAGGCCTCATGCAAAGACGGTGGCCGATCACACTCTAAAACGGTCCCTTGCGACCAAGCCTGTCACAATCCGACCACCGCCACTGCACGCCATCGAGACATGGTGTGCAGTGGCCCATTCTTCCCAGAAAAGCCGGAAAAACCATAAGACAAGCGTTCCAGTAATATGCTCTCGCAACGACCTTGATCAGCGCGGGGTCCGGCGACGGTGGCCGCGAATAAACATCGGGATCCAAGATCAACTTGGTCTCGACGCCTCGACGCCTGAGCGAGATGGGCACAGTCAGAGGCTCCGCTTCTCCCAAATCGATTTCGATCTGTGCCGCTGTCAAGGTCACGCGGCGCACGCCCATCCGGAGAAGGTCGAGGCATTCGTCGTCGTTCGGTTTCACACCGGCTTGGGACAGATATCGTCTTAGTCCGGCCAGCACGGCGTTTTCGATTTCCTTGGCCGGCAGCCGGATAGGCTGCGAGCCTTCGATAGGTGCACTTAATATAGTAGCGGTAGCGCCGGCCGCCCTTGCCGGCGGCGTGGCTTGGCATTAGGCGATTGCCTTTTTCATCAAACAGAATGCCGGTTAGCAGGCTTGGGTTCTTGGCATTGACTCCAAGCTTGCGGTCGACGCGGTTGAGTTCCAGGGTCGCCTGCACTTCATCCCAGAGCTCCCTGTCGATGATGGCTTCGTGTTGGCCGGGGTAGCTCTCGTCCTTGTGGGTGATCTCACCGATGTAAACTCGGTTTTGGAGCAGATGGTAAAGCGCCCCACGGGTAAAGGGTTTTCCGCCTGACGTTCGACCGGTTTTAGAGACACGCACTTTGCTAACGATGCCGCCTGCATCGAGTTCCGCCTTTAAGTCGCGGACGGACCTGAGTTCTACATACCGCCGGAAGATTTGGCGGACCATTTCCGCTTCAGCCCGATTGACGATCAGTTTCCGATCTGGGCTGTCATAACCCAGGGGCAAGTTGCCGCCCATCCACATACCCTTCTTTTTGGAGGCCGCGATCTTGTCGCGGATGCGCTCGCCCGTGACCTCGCGCTCGAATTGCGCGAAGGACAGGAGCACATTCAATGTCAACGTTCCCATGGAGGTGGTCGTGTTGAACTGTTGGGTGACGGAGACAAAAGAGGCACCGTTGGCATCGAACGTCTCGATGATCTTGGCGAAGTCGGCCAAGGCGCGAGTCAGCCGGTCCACCTTGTAGACCACGACGACCTGGGCCTTTCCCGCAGCTACGTCTTCCAGAAGTTGCTTGAGCCCCGGACGTTCCATCGTCCCGCCGGACGCCGTTGGATCCCATGAGGCGCGCAAACTGGACATTCGACAAATAGAAACGGGCTTCCAAGAAGTCTGATACGGTCAAATTTGCCAGCCGGTCGTTGGTCGAGACGTTCATTCCAACGGCGACGTTCACGTCTCGGAGGTAGCCGTCATACGGTGCGAACAATTGGGTATCGGTGAGATTTCGTTCCGCCCGTTTCACGGCAACGTCGCGTCGGGTCAACAATGCCTGAAACTGATCAATGCGTGCCTCAAGCCGCGCCAGGGCCTGTTCCCGCTGGGTCTGGGCTGTTCGCGCTGAGGAAAGTGAGAGACGGGCATCGTCGAGCGTCTTGGCCGACCCGGCTCCCTTGGCAAATAGTTTTCCCGCCGTTCCACATCCGCCTTGACCTGCGCGTCTTCAAAGAACTCGGGGCCCAATTCAACGATCCGCCCTTGCACCAGGGCGCGGAGTTCGGTCTCCCGGCCGGCGGCGATTTCACCGAAGACGTCGATCACCGGTTGGACGCGCCCGGGTTTCGCCGGCATGATCTCGACCGTCCGGACCCGCTCGACGATGGGCTGGGTCGCTATTCGAGGTTCGGTCGTCCGCAACCAGGCTGCGACGCCGATTCCCTGTCGGCTGGTTGTCCAAGGCGGCATTCGTCAGGTGACGGCCCATGTCCCGCCGTCAAAGCGGCCGCCGGCATGCCGGGCGTTGCCTACCTGAGATTGAACTGCACCGGGACGACGAGTTCGAGCCGGGCCTCGGTCATATCCGCCGGCATGTGGGGCAAGGGCTGGGCCCGCTTGATCATCTTCATGACTTCTCGGTCCAACAACCGGTAACCGGAGCTCTTCTTTAACCTGGCTTCCTTGACGTTGCCGCCCCGGTCCATGACGAAATAAAGCAGCGCCGTTCCTTCCTGGCGGCGGCTTCGCGCGCGGGCCGGATACTTCTTGTGTTTTTCCAGCCAAGCCTGAAGCGACGCCAGGTAGTCGGCCGTATGTCCGGGCATGCCGCCGCCCTGCGTGTTGTCGCCGGCCCCGGCTTCGCGGCCGTCCTCGGTGCCGGCACGTCCGCCGCCGCCGGCCATGGATGGCGGCAGGTTGGAAACCTCGACCGGTTTTTCCACCTGCTTCTCTTCCAGTTCCTTTCGCGGTGCCGGCGGCGGCTGTTTCTTCGCGGGTTTGGGCCGCTTGGGCGGCGTGACCTCGGCCAATTTCCGTTCGCGGACAGTCTCTTTCGTTTCGGCGACCAGAAGAACCGTCTCCACCGGTTCGGGCGCCGCAACCTCGGGCTCCGGCAGGGTCTCGATGATGTCCGGCTCGACCTCGACGGTTTCCACCGGTTCCGGTTCGTCCGTCACGGGCTCTTCCCGGGGCACCTCCTCGGCCGTGATCTCCTCGGCTTTCACCTCTTCGGCCTCGGGCGGTTCTTGTTCGGCCGCCTGGATGACGCCGGGTGCCGCGCCCGCGGGGCCAAGGGAAATCTCCAGGCCGCCGAAGCCAGGCGCTTCGGCCCCCGGGTCTTCGGGCTCAAGGAAGGCGGCGGCCAGAACGCCGCCATGAAGCAGAAAAGCCACGGTCCAGGCAACCGTCCAATGGAGGCCCGTGATGCGCATCAGCCGCCTTCCTTGAGGGTCAGAAGGTTGACCTTCTTGGCACCGGCGGCATGCAGCAGTTCCATGATTTGGATGACGCGGTTGGCATCCGTGTCGGCATCGGCCTTCAGGCGGATTTTCGTACCTTCGGCTTGCGCCAATCGGGAAGACACGCGGGCCGTCAGGGTGGCGTCGTTGACCAGGTCTCCATCAAGGGCCGTCTCGTTTCCCGCGCCGATCTGAATGACGATGTCCTGGATCTTCGGGTTTTCCTGGCTCGCCGAGCGAGGTGGGTCGATTTGAAACGGATCCGATGCCGACAATCGGCCCGCGATCATGAAGAAGATCAGCAATAGGAACACGACGTTGATCAGCGGCAGGATGCGATCATCGTCGTTTCGTCGGTTGGGGCGTTGGTCGAACCGCATCAGGGGTTTCGCTCCCGGCCCCGGATCATCGAAACCTTTGTGGCGCCGATCTCCGACAGGAGATCCAACACCCGGACGGCCTGTTGCAGGGCAACGCCCCGATCCGGGCGGATGAAGATCCGCGGCGCTTTCGAATTCGAGAGAAGAGGCGAAAGCTTGGCTTTCAGGCCTTGCAGGCTCACCGTCTCGCCCGAGACCCTGAGATCGTTCGCCCGAACTTCGATGAGCACGGATTTTTCCAACGACGGCGGCTTTTGCGACGCGGTCTTGGCGGGCGCGCCCAGGTCGATGGCCCGCCAATCGTGGAAGCTCGCCGCCAGCATGAAAAACACCAGCAGGATAAAAACCACGTCGATCAGCGGCGTCAGGCTGATCAGCGATCGCCTGGCCGGCGGCGCAAGGTCAAGCCAGGGCTTCGCCGGTGTCGAGAGAACGGGCTTCATGCGCTCGGTCCTGTTTCGGCGCCGACATCAGGTCCTCGGTAAAGACCCGGGTGACGACGCTTTCCATTTCGGCGGCCAGACGGTCCACTTTCCGTTCCAGCCAATTGAGGACAATGATCGTCGGGATGGCGACCGTCAGCCCCACGGCCGTGGTCAACAGGGCTTCCCAGATGCCGCCGGAGAGGATCGACGGATTGACCTGGTTGCCGGCCGCTTCCAGTTGTTGAAACGCTTCAATCATGCCCATGACCGTGCCCAAAAGGCCGAGCAACGGCGCCAAGGAGGCGATGACCTCCAGGGGGCGGAACCAGCTTCTCAATTCGGTGAAAACGTCGCCGGCAAAGCGCGACAACTCCTCACGGACCTTCGCTTCCGGCATGTGCAGGCGCTGGCCGCGAATGGCGCGAAGCAGTGCGCCCGCCGTTGGGTTGGGTGATCCTTGAAGCAACTCCAGGGCCTCGCGAAGCCGGCCGGACTTGTAGAGCTTGATGGCCCGGCGCGCCGTCTTCCGGTCGCCGATGCGGACGGACCGGAACTGCCAAAGCTTGACGATGGTGATGGTCAGGACCACGACGGACATAAAGGAGAGAACGACGACGACCGGGCCGCCGATCGCAAAGACCTCCGTGATGCCGTTCACAATGTCATCTTGCACTTCAACCTCTCCTCGTGATGCCTTGCCCAGGCCCCCGGCCGCGTGCCTTCCGCACAAAAACGACCGCTCGAAAACCCTTCTCTGGGCTCCGAGCAGCCATCATTGAACTTTGCACACGGGGTCATGCGGAAGCTTGATCGACTGCATGCCTCTATGAATAAAGACGAACGAAACACCGAATTCAACATTGCCTTCCGTAAAAAAAGTTGGGGGTACCTTCTAGCCGGTCCAGACGCCCGGAGCGGCCGATGGCACTCCATCATTTGCGAATGACTATCATTCGTGATACCGAATGTCGATATTTTCGTCCTTGGAACAGGCCGCGTGATGGGGCGCGACCAAGGCCAATGCGTCCAACCGGGCCGTGGAATCATGAACGATATCGCGATCGAGGAGCTTTACCGGGATCACGTCCTGGCCGTCCGTCGGGTGCTGTTTCGCATGGTGAAGTGTGAAGAGACGGCGGCGGAAATCGCACAGGAAGCCTTCGTCAAGTTGCTCCGCTACGAGCCCAAGGGGCCGATCCAAAACCCCAGAGCCTTCCTGTTTCGAATTGCCTTGAACGCGGCCCGCGACCGCCTGGGCCGGGAACGGACCCGCGCCCGCTTCACGGACGACGGTACGGATATCGAGACCCTGGAAACCATGGAAGCGGACGCGGAGACCACCGTCATGGCGCGGGAACGGTTGCGTATCCTGGGCGACGAGATCGACCGTCTGCCCCCCAGATGCCGTGAGGTCTTTCTCCTGAGCCGGATCGAGGGGCTGACCAATCCCGAGATTTCGAACCGCCTGGGAATTTCCCGCAACATGGTGGAAAAACATATCATCAAGGCCTTGGTTCGATGCCGTCGGGCGTTGAAACAGGATTGGTCTTGATCGGTTTTATTTGATAATTGGCGTCAGGATCGGGGGGCGCTCGTGCTTCATTACGTATAGAAGCTGCTAACCAGGTTTCAAATCGACGTGAAAAACCGACGGACCGAATTTTTTGTATCCACCGACGCGGCCCCGATCGACGTCGACGCGGTGTCGAGCGGCGATCCGTTTCAGGAAGCGGCGGTCTGGTTCGCCCGGCTGACGGACGGTTCGGGAACCGAGGACGAACGCCGCGCCCATGAGGCCTGGCTGGCCCGCGACCCCCGCCATGCCGAAGCCTACGCCGAAGTGCAGGCCCTTTGGGGGGAAATGGGGCAAGCGGCCAGGCTCGACCGGACGGGCAGGCCTGACCCGACGGTTTCGCCTTACATGGCCGCCCAAGCCCGGCCCGGGGCGTCTTGGCGCCGCGTGGCGGGCGGCGTGATCGCCGCTTCTCTCTTGATCGTTGCTGGTCTGGGCCTCTCATCGACCGGCGCGTTCAATACCATGACGGCGGACCACGGCACCGCCGTGGGCGAACGCATGACCGCAACTCTCAGCGATGGATCGCGGATTACGTTGGGGACGAACACCCGTCTGAATGTTGAATTCACCGCCGGCCTCCGGCGCGTTCATCTTTTGTCGGGGGAAGCCTTTTTCGAGGTCGAGGGCGACCAAGATCGGTCCTTCGAGGTCGTGGCCGGGGGTGGGACGACCCGCGCCTTGGGAACGGCGTTCAACGTCCGCCTGACGGGTGACGCGGTTTCCGTCGCGCTTATGGAAGGCCGCCTCCGGGTCAGCCAAGCGGTCGCCGGCGGCAATCTCCGGAAAACCACGCTGCGCCCGGGTGAGGCGGCGGAATACGGGCCCGGCCAGGCCTTGTCCAAGGTTCGGCGCGACGTCTCGGCCCTGACGGCCTGGCGGGACGGCGATCTGGTCTTCGTCAACCGAACCCTTGAAGACGTGGTCGCCGAACTGGACCGTCACCGGCCCGGAAAAATTGTCCTTATGGCCGGCGGCCTGGCGACCGCGCGGTTCACCGGCGTGATCAAGCTGGGGCAAGCCGATCGTGCCTTCCGCGGGTTGAAAGCCGCCTTGCC
>JANQIJ010000289.1 GCA_028282185.1 Rhodospirillales bacterium | reverse complement strand
CGGCATGGCGGCGGCGGGCCTCAAGACGGCCTGCATCACAAAGGTCTTTCCAACCCGATCCCATACCGTCGCCGCCCAGGGGGGCGTATCGGCGGCGCTCGGCAACCTGGATGAAGACCATTGGGAATGGCACATGTACGACACGGTCAAGGGCGCCGACTGGTTGGGCGACCAGGACGCCATCGAATACATGTGCCGCGAAGCGGTGCCGGCCGTCATCGAAATGGAACATTTCGGCATGCCGTTTTCGCGCACCGACGACGGCCGCATCTATCAGCGTCCCTTCGGCGGCCATATGCGCAATTTCGGCGAAGCGCCGGTACGGCGTGCCTGTGCCGCCGCCGACCGCACCGGACACGCCATGCTGCACACGCTCTATCAACAGTCCTTGGCCCACAACGCCGAATTCTTCGTCGAATACTTCGCTCTCGATTTGATCGTGGGCGACGACGGGGTCTGCGAAGGGGTCATCGCCTGGAACCTGGACGACGGCACGATCCATACCTTCCGCGGCCACCAGACGGTGCTCGCCACCGGCGGCTACGGCCGCGCCTATTTCTCGGCGACATCGGCCCATACCTGCACCGGCGACGGCGGCGCCATGTTCGCCCGCGCCGGCCTGCCGTTGCAGGACCAGGAGTTCATCCAGTTCCACCCGACCGGGATATACGGTTCCGGCTGCCTGATCACCGAGGGAGCGCGCGGCGAAGGCGGCTATCTGACCAATTCGGAGGGTGAGCGCTTCATGGAACGCTATGCCCCGACGGCCAAGGATCTGGCGTCGCGCGACGTGGTCTCGCGCTCGATGACCATGGAAATCCGCGAGGGCCGCGGCGTCGGCGAAAACGGCGACCATATCATGCTGCACCTGGAACACCTGGGCGGCGACACCTTGGCGAAACGTCTGCCGGGCATCACCGAAACGGCGAAGATTTTCGCCGGCGTCGACGCCTCGAAAGAGCCGATCCCCGTGCTGCCGACGGTGCATTACAACATGGGCGGGATTCCGACCAACTACATGACCGAAGCCTTGAGCCCGGCGGACGACGACCCCGACGCGCTGATGCCGGGGATCATGGCGGTCGGCGAGGCGGCCTGTGCCTCGGTCCACGGCGCCAACCGGCTGGGCACCAATTCGCTGTTGGACCTGATCGTCTTCGGCCGCGCCGCCGGCATCCGGGCCAAGGAAACCGTCAAGCCCGGGATGCCGCTCAGGCCCTATCGGTCGGGCTGCACCGACAAGGCGCTGGAGCGTCTCGACCGCATCCGCCACGCGGACGGCGGCACCAAGGTGGCGGAAATCCGCGCCAACATGCAGCGCGTGATGCAGAACGACGCGGCCGTCTATCGCACGTCGAAGACGCTCAAGGAAGGCTGCGACAAGATGGACGAGATCTGGAAATCCCAGGCCGACATGCGGGTCGAGGACCGGTCGATGATCTGGAACTCGGACCTGGTCGAGGCGTTGGAGTTGGAGAACCTGATGATCAACGCCATGGCGACGATCTATTCGGCCGAAGCCCGACACGAAAGCCGCGGCGCCCAGGCCCATGAGGACTATCCCGACCGGGACGACGAGAACTGGATGAAACACACGCTTTGCTGGGTCGGCGAGGACGGCTCGATCAAGATCGATTACCGCCCGGTGCATACCTGGACCCTGACCGACGAGGTCGAGTACATCGAGCCCAAGGCTCGGGTCTATTAAGAGGAAGGAACAAGAACATGGTCGAACTCAACCTTCCCGCCAACTCCCGGATCACCGAGGGCAAAACCCATAAGGCGGCGCCCGACGCGACCAACATCCGCAATTTCAAGATTTACCGCTGGGACCCGGATACGGACGACTTGCCCCGGATCGACACCTTCGAGGTCGATCTCGACCGCTGCGGGCCGATGGTTTTGGACGCGCTGATCAAGATCAAGAACGAAATGGATTCAACCGTCACCTTTCGCCGGTCCTGCCGCGAAGGGGTCTGCGGTTCCTGCGCCTTCAACATCGACGGCACCAATACGCTGGCCTGCACCAAGGCGATCGCAGACATCGCCGGCGACGTGAAGATCTATCCCCTGCCGCACATGCCGGTGATCAAGGACCTGGTCCCGGACTTGAACGTGCCCTACGCGCAGCTCAAATCCATCGAACCCTGGTTGCAGGCCGACACCCCGGCGCCGACCCGCGAACGCCTGCAGTCGCCGGAGGAACGGGAGAAGCTCGACGGCCTTTGGGAATGCATCCTCTGCTTCTGCTGTCAGACCAGTTGTCCCAGCTATTGGTGGAACGGCGACCGCTACCTGGGCCCGGCGATCCTGTTGCAGAGCTATCGCTGGATCGCCGACTCGCGCGACGAGGCGACGGGAAAACGGCTCGACAACCTGAACGACCCGTTCCGGCTCTATCGCTGCCACACGATCATGAACTGCACCAATACGTGCCCGAAGCATCTGAACCCGGGCTTGGCGATCGCCGAGATCAAGAAGTCGATCGCGGCGCGGCAATAGACTCAGTTTTTGTCTCGGTGATCGACGATACGGAACCCGTACTTTAGGTAACCGCCGTACTTCTTTTTGCTGGCAAACTCCAAGGCTTTTAATGGCTGCCAAAATTTACGCGCATGCGCATAGCTGAGCAGACCGTTCTGGTCGTCGGGATTGAAACGGTAGGTGTATTGGTTGGCGTAAACCAAAGCCGCAACGATGTCGGCCATTTGAATTCCGGCCGTTAAACCGGAGTCAGCAAATATTGGACCTTCAATAAGGCGTTTAAGCTGCTGGCCTTCGACGTTTCCAAAAACAAAGCTCAAATAGCTGGTCGCTACGCGGTAGTCCAATCCTTGACCGGGCGTCACATGGGCAGCACGGGAGTCGATGATCGTGAGCCCCGTGGAGTCCTCTTCACGAAGAAAAATGTCGAAACGTTCTGCCAATATCTGCAGCCCGTGCGAATACATGGCATGTGAAGCCATCGGATCTTTAACTGACTTGAGAAATGTGACGGCGAACAAACGACCGCCAAATTCGCCTATAAGATCCAACACCTGATAGCCGAAGACTTTAAGCCTTTCGGACTCCGCATTCCTGGGCGCGGTCAAACGTTTTCCCTTAATTTCCCAGTTCGCTGCATCTTTGCGCGACTTATCGATTTCGTTTCTGAAGAAATGAATCTTCAGATGCATGTATCTGCGATCGAACTCGCGCCAATCCTTAAGGCGCAAGCAACACCCCCCGAGTGTAAAAAGAGGTGTCTTGCCGCTTATTAGTGGTAATTCGTGGCGATTGGAATCTCCCGCCTCATCGAGATACAGTGCCCATTCAACCATTTCGACGATCCAAAAAAACAGACAGCCTCCCGAAGGAGGCTGTCTTGGACGCCCACTAGGACCACTAATGGCCAATCGGCCCATAACGACCGCATCCAGCGGGCAGATGCTATAGTATTAACGAATCGGTTGCGAATTTACTAACGAAAAGACTCTCTATAAGAGTCAAGTACTTTGGTTGCACACCTATTGCAACCCCAAAAGGGAAGACTGGAGTCTCCGATGATTCAGAAGCCCCAATCCTTTCAGGGCTAACTTTCTCTTTGTTCGAAAAGCCACTGTCGCGGACCTGCCGGCCCGCTCAGGCTTTTCTAATCCAGCGTCGCGTCCGCGTGCGGGTCGAAATCGGACAATTCGATGAAGCCGTCGATGTCGTGGCTGAGGCCAAGGGTCGGGATCGTCAGGGTCGCCTTGACCGCCACCGTGTCGTCGCTGGCCAACTGGCCCGACGCCAGGGCCTGGCGCACCGCGCCCTCGATCTCGCGCTGACTGGTCACACCGACCTTCTTCAGGAACTTCCTGACCTGCATGTTGAAATGTTCTTCGTCCATGGCTCAATCTCCGTTGAATCGTCTGTCGTGGTCTTGTCGACCATAATGCGGGGCGCCCCCCCGGCAGGCAACGGCAGAATTGGAACCTCGATCAATCGGGAAATGGCCCTGCCAAGGGCATCGACGATCCCGTAAAGCACGGACCGGCAAGACGACGAAGGAGACGCCCGGTGTATCGCCCCAAACAGTTCGACATGCCCGACGTCGCGGAGATGCAGGACCTGATCGCCGATCACGGCTTCGCCGTGCTGGTCAGCGCCGCCGGCGCGGAAGGGATGATGGCCACCCATCTGCCGCTCTACCTGGCGGACCGGGCCGGCAACGGCGTGTTGTGGGGCCATGTGACCAAGGCCAATGACCATTGGCGGGCATTCGACGGCAAGACCCGGGCGATGGCGGTGTTCCAGGGTCCCCACGGCTACATCTCGCCCGACTGGTACGACACCGCCAAGTCGGTGCCGACCTGGAATTACCTTGCGGTCCATGCCTATGGCCGCCCCCGGGTAATGGACGATCCGGCGAAGATCGTCGCCCGCCTGTCGTCGTTGAGCGATCAATACGAAGCCGGCCGCGAAACGCCCTGGCGGATGGCGGCCCTGCCTGACGATTTCGTCGCCGCCCAGCTCAAGGGCATCGTCGCCTTCGAAATGCCGATCCAGCGTCTCGAGGGCAAACGCAAGATGAGCCAGAACCGACAGCCCGAGGACGTGGCCGGAGCGGTCCGGGGGCTCCGCGCCAGTGACCGACCGGAGGACGCCGTCCTGGCCGAATTGACCGAACGAGCCAACAAGCACCGGTTGGGCTAGAACGTGTCGTCCTCGGGACGGGCTGGATCGGCTGGCCGGACCGGGCTTCAGTTTTCGGTGGCGGCCTCGCGCCCCGCCGCCGCGTTGGGTTGCGGGGTCGCACGGAACGGCTGGGCCATGAGCCGGGCCAGGGTCAGGCGCCGGGCGTCCGGGAATTCATGGACGCCGATTTCCATGGCCAGATGACCGTCGCGCGGCTGCGCACAGTAAGTCCCGAACAGGCGATCCCACCAGGGCACGTTGAAGCCGAAATTGCTGTCCGTTTCGTCGCGATGCACCGAATGATGGACCCGGTGCATGTCGGGCGTGACCAGCACCAGGCGGACCATACGGTCGACCGCCGGCGGCAGATTGACGTTGGCGTGGTTGAACAGACTGGTCGCGTTGAGGATCACCTCGAACACGATGACGGCCACGGCCGGGATGCCCAAGGCGACGACCAGGGCGACCTTGATGGCGACGGACAACAGGATTTCGATGGGATGAAAGCGGATGCCCGTGGTCGTGTCGAAGGCCCGGTCCGTGCTGTTCCACAAGGTGCCGGTGCTGTGGCGCCTGCACCGCGTGCACCACACGGACCGGGCCTTCGACACGACCACGGGCATCCGCTTTCATCCCATCGAAATCCTGTTGTCCGTCGCCATCAAGGTCGCCC
>JANQIJ010000256.1 GCA_028282185.1 Rhodospirillales bacterium | reverse complement strand
TACCGTTTGGCCATCGTCGAACCTCCAGAAAAACAAAGCTGGAGATCCTTGAATCACACATCAAAGGATATGTGAATCCTGAATGTCGATTGAACCTAGAGCAGCGCCGCGCCTTCCAACTGTAGTAAAAGACGTTTGGTTTCCACGCCCTGCCCAGCCGAGTAGCCGGTCAGCCGGCGGTTGGCGCCCAGGACACGGTGGCAGGGCAGGAAGACCGGTAGGGGGTTCGCGCCGCAGGCGGTGCCGACAGCGCGGGCTGCGCTGGCGATGCGATGGGCGATTTCGCCATAGGTTTGGGTTTGCCCGTAAGGGATGTCGGCCATGGCTGACCAGGTTCGCTGTTGGAACGGCGTTCCAGAAGGGCGGAGGGGGAGATCGAAGGCGGTGCGCTGGCCATCGAAATACTCCGTCAACTGACGAGTTGCCCGGGTCAGGAGGGGGCTTGGCCGGGTATCGGGTGGGCGGCCCCATTCGACGACGGTTAGCGCGCGGTCTTCTTCAAAAAGAGTGAGGGGCCCCAGCGGCGTGTTGATCGACGTATAGAAAACGGTCATTGCGCCGCAAGAAGCTGGGATTTGAGGTCATTGGGATCGGTGATCGGCAAGGTACAGGATTGGCCGATGCAGAGGTAAGCGGCGGCCTGGCCCTTGATCGTGGCCTTGCCGGCTGCCGGATGCGTTTCCGGTAAGGCCCGCTGATCGTCCGTTCGTTGCAGGATCAAACGGGGGTGGGCAGTGGACAGCGCGGTCTGGACCAGGGCACCGGCGGCAGGGCCTTCGCCGGCGACAACGACTTGGACGGCGCGCGTCAAGACTTCGAAGGCCGAGACCAGCCCCGGTTGATGAACAAGATGGCCAAGCTCCGTGGCGGCAAGGGCGGTCGTCAATCTTTCGGCGTGCTCGCGATAGGCGGGGTCGCCCGTCAGGTGATGGAGGCGGGCGAGGACGTCCGCCATGGTGCCGTTGCCCGCCGGGGTCGCGTCGTCCTGGACAGGTTTGGTGCGGGTGAGGAGGTCTTCGGTATCGACGGCGGAAAGAAAATAGCCGCCGTTTGTGGCGTCCCAAAAGTACTTGTTGGCGGCATCAGTCCAGGTCGTTGCGTGGTCGAGGTAGGTGGCGTCGTCGGTGGACTGGTACAAGGCGAGGGCGGCGCGCGACATTTCCGCGTAGTCGGTCAGGACGCCCGGGTGGGCGGCGCGGCCCTGACACCAAGTGTGATGCAGGCGCGCGCCGGAAGACAGGTTTTTGAGGATGAAATCGAAAACCTCCCGGGCGACGTTAAGCCAGTCTGGGCGATCAAAAACGGCGGCGGCACGGACCAGGGCGGTGATGGTCAGGCCGTTCCAATCGGCGAGGACTTTGTCGTCGCGCTCCGGGGGGACGCGGGTGGCGCGGCGCGCCAATAGGGTTTCTCGGCAGTGGGCGAGGAGCGGTTCGAGTGTGGGGTCGCCGTAATCGGGATCGGCTGAACGGTTGAGAATGGTCTTGCCTTCCCAATTTCCGTAAGGCGATACATCATACGCGGCGGAAAACCGTGGGGCGTCCTCACCAAGGCAGTCGGCGATTTCTTCGGCCCGCCAGACGTAGTACTTTCCTTCTTCGCCCTCACTGTCGGCGTCGTAAGCGCTGACAAAGGCAAACGGTCCGTCCGTTGCGCTGCGCATGTCTGAGAGCAGCCAAGCCACGGTTTCAGATACACGCTCGGCATATAAGGTAGAGTTTGTTGTTGGATACATTTGCGATAATAAATCGACAAATTGCGCGTTATCATAGAGCATCTTTTCGAAGTGTGGCACGAGCCATTCGCCGTCGACGCTGTATCTCGCAATTCCACCGCCCAAGTGGTCGTAAATTCCACCTTGGCAGATGTTGTTCATGGTGAGTGCGACGGATTCGCGGAACATTGAGCCGCCGGTGCGGACATAGGCGCGCCATAGGGTCGAGAAGAAAGTGCCTTGGGGGAATTTGGGGGCGCCATGGGTGCCGCCGGCGATAGGGTCGACGTGGCGGAGCATATGGGTGGCGGCGTCATCGATCATCGCGGCGGAAAGTTGCCCGCCGCCCGACGGGACGCTCAAGGCCGTCAGCGCCTTGCGCATCCGTCCGGCGTTGTCGGTGATTTTTGTAGGCTCGTTTTTATAGGTGTCAGCCAGGCTTTCGAGCACCTGGGGAAAGCCTGGTCGTCCGTAACGGGGCGTCGGCGGAAAATAGGTGCCGCCCCAAAAAGGTTCTCCCGCGGGTGTGAGGAACATGGTAAGCGGCCATCCGCCGTGCTCTCCCATCATCGCGAGGGCATGCTGGTAGATGTTGTCGACGTCGGGTCGTTCTTCGCGATCGACCTTGATGTTGATGAAATATTCGTTCATCAGCTTCGCGATCTCGGGGTCCTCGAAACTTTCATGAGCCATGACATGGCACCAGTGGCAGGCGGCGTATCCGACAGACAGAAGGATCGGCTTGTCTTGGTCGCGAGCCGCGGCCAGCGCTTCGGGCCCCCAGGCTTGCCAATGCACGGGGTTGTCCTTGTGTTGGCGAAGGTAGGGGCTTGTCTCGTCGGCCAGGCGGTTGCGGTCCATAAGGTTCTCCTGTTGGGCCTTTCGGCGGAAACGGTCTCGAGCGGTGGCTATGATTGCGTCTCCGCGTCGCCCTGACTAGGGTGGCGTTCAGTGATTGCCATATGGGGATTGCCGGTATGTCCGGAAAGGGCAACGGTGCCAAGGATCGCAGGAGGACGGGTGATGAAAGTCACGATCAACATCGATTGTACGCCCGAAGAGGCGCGGAGTTTCCTAGGGCTGCCGGATGTACAGCCGCTTCAGGCGACGATGCTGAAGGAAATCGAAGAAAGGATGAAATCGAACTTGTCGGCACTGGATCCGGATACCTTATTTAAGACCTGGGTGCCGGCGAGTATCGAGGGGCTCGACCAGATGCAAAAAATTTTCTGGGGACAAATGATGGCGGGCGGCCAGGGCACCGAAAAGAAGGAGAAGAAATAAATATGGGGAGCAACCAAGACCCTGAAGACTACTATCGGAGTCACATGTTCTTCTGTACCAATGAACGACCGGATGGGCATCCGCGCGGCTGCTGCGCTGGCAAAGGCTCGGTCAGGATCAGGAACTACATGAAGGCCCGGGCAAAGGAGCTGGGGCTTGAAGGCGTCAGGATTAACGCGGCGGGATGCCTTGATCGTTGTGAACTGGGGCCGACGGTGGTGATCTATCCGGAGGGGGTTTGGTATCGGATTGAATCGGTCGAGGACGCGGATAGGGTGCTGCAGACCCATGTCCGTGATGGTGGCCGGGTTGATGACCTGGTGCTGCGCCCGGAGGACGGCCCCTGATTGCCTAATCGGCGTCGGCGCGCCCGGGCGTTCACGAACCCGTTGTGAGAAAGAAGTGTGCCCGCTGGCTTGGTTCGGGGAGCTGCGGTCGATGATTGCCGACGATGCCCCATGACGGGAGGCGGGAAATGAGCGAGCAGACGATCTTTGCCCAGGCCAGCGGGGCAGGACGCGCGGGCGTTGCCGTGATCCGGATTTCCGGTGCCGGTGCCGGTGCGGGGCTGAAAGGTCTGATCGCGGCGGGCGCTTCCGGCCAGGCGGTTGCGGCCGATGGAATTGCAACGCTATTGCCGCGGCCGCGTGAGGCTTGCTTGCGCAGGCTCGGTGATCCGGCTTCCGGTGACTTCTTGGACGAAGCGTTGGTCATCTGGTTTCCGGGGCCGGCGAGCTTTACCGGCGAGGACGTGGTCGAACTTCATGTCCATGGCGGGGTCGCCGTGATCAGTGCGGTGCTTTTGGCGCTTGGCGGGATCGCCGGCTTTCGACCCGCAACGCCGGGAGAGTTCACGCGGCGGGCGTTTCATCACGGTCGTATGGATCTGACGCAGGCGGAAGCGATCGCCGATTTGGTCGCGGCCGAGACCGCGGAACAGCGGCGCCAGGCGCAACGCCAGGCGGCCGGTGAACTTGGCAGTCTGTATGAAGCTTGGCGACAGGCCTTGCTCGAGGCGATGGCGCATTTCGAGGCGACGATCGACTTTGCTGACGAAGACCTTCCGCCACACGTTGCGGCGCGGGCTCGCGACCGAGTGACGATGCTTCGCGACGACTTGGTGCGGCATTT
>JANQIJ010000251.1 GCA_028282185.1 Rhodospirillales bacterium | reverse complement strand
CGATCCCGTCGGGCGCCTGGTCCGACTTGCCGCAGGCCGATGACATGGCGGCTGTCGAAACGGCCGCCGCCGCGGCCTATGGTGCCGAGGGTCCGGGATGCGTTGTCGCCGCGCCGGGCACCCAGGCGTTGATTCAACTGCTGCCCCGGGTTCTGCGCCTGCCACCGTCGCCCGGAGAACCACGGGTCGCGGTCGCGGCCCCGACCTATGCCGAACACGAGGCCTGTTGGCGCGCCGCCGGTGTGACGGTCGCGCCCGTCGCCGACCTGCCGCCGCCGGACCGCAGCCTGGTCGTGGTCAACCCGAACAACCCCGATGGCAGGGTGTTTCCGCCGGACCGGCTTGCCGATTGGGCCCGGCAGGCGGCGGCGGGCGGCCATTGGCTGATCGTCGACGAGGCCTTCGCCGACGTCCGGCCGGACATCTCGTTGATCCCCTTGCGGCCCGGTCCGAACGTCCTTGTCCTGCGCTCATTCGGCAAGTTCTTCGGTTTGGCGGGCCTGCGTCTGGGCTTTGCTGTCGCGGCGCCGAAGACCGTACAGGCCATTGCCCAGCGGCTGGGACCCTGGGCGGTGTCCGGTCCGGCCCTGGCGATCGGCCGGCGGGCGCTTGCAGATGGGGTCTGGATCACGGCGACGCGGCGGCGGCTCGGCACCGACCGCCAACGCCTGGCGGACCAATTGACGGCGGCGGGTTTGCGGGTCGTCGGTGGGACCGATTTGTTCGTTCTGGTGCAAAGTCCGTCGGCCGAGGCCGTTTGGACGGCGCTTGCCCGACAAGGCGTCCTGACCCGGCGTTTCTCCGACCGGCCGGATCTGCTGCGCTTCGGATTGCCCGACGGATCGGACCAGTGGGACCGCTTGGGCGATGGGCTCGGCGCCTGGCGGGACGCGCGACCGGCGCAAGGGGCCTAACATGGTCGATGTCGCCCAAGTATTGGCCCGGGCCGTCGCCTGTCACCAGGCGGGCAACCTGAACGATGCCGAGCGCCTGTACCGCGATATCCTAAGGGCCCAGCCCGATCATCCGGACGCGACGCATCTGTCGGGCGTGGCTCATTTCCAGCGGGGCGATTTGGCGGCAGCCGCCGACCAGGTGACCCGGGCCATCGGGCTCGATGACGACGTGGCCATTTACCATGCCAATCTGGGCCGCATTCGCACGGCCCAGGGCCGCGCGGCCGACGCCGCCGACGCCTATCGCCGGGCGATCCAACTGGCGCCCGACGATGCGGCCGTGCATTCGGATCTGGCAGCCGCATTGGTCCAACTTGGTGATTTCGATGCGGCACGGACGCGGGCGCGTCTGGCGTTGGACCTGGATCCCGACCTTGCCCAGGCGCACTTGAATCTGGGCCTGGCCCTGCGCGGCATCGGCGGGACCGCGCGCCGCGATGCGGAAGCCTGCTTTCAGCGCGCCGCGAACCTAGCGCCCGGACTGGCGGACGCGCAGCAAGCCCTGGGCGAGGCGCTACAGGCGCGCGGCGCCGAGGACGCCGCCGCGGAATGCTATCGGCGGGCGATCCGGGCCCAGCCGGGCATGGTCGAGGCGCATTGCAACCTTGGCAACATCCTGCGCGACCGGTTCGATCTTGACGCCGCCCTGGTGCAATACGAAGCGGCCCTTGAAACCAATCCCGAGGCCGCCGCCGTGCACGCCAACCGGGGCGTTGCCCTGCACGAAATGGGGCGGTTGAGCGAGGCCTTGGATGCCTATCAACGGGCCCTGGCGATCGCCCCTGACGACGCCGAGACGCGGCGCAACCGGGCCATGACCCTGCTATTGGCCGGCCGCTTCGAAGACGCCTGGCCGGATTACGAACAGCGCTGGCTTACCGCCCGTTTCGCCCCGGAACGGCGGCAATGGACGGCGCCCAGATGGACGGCCGAAGCGGTTGCCGGCGAAGGCGCGAACACTGTCTTGATCCATGCCGAACAGGGGTTGGGCGATACCCTGCAGTTTGTCCGCTACGCCGGCCCGTTGCAGGACCGGGGCTTTCATGTGACCGTCGAATGTCCGGGCTCGCTGGTGCGCTTGGTTCGTGCCATGCCCACGGTCACACAGGTCATTGCCCGGGGTAACGACCTTCCCAGTCACGACTATCAGATTCCGATGCTCAGCCTGCCCGCCGCCTTCCGGACCACACGACGGACGATCCCGGCCGACGTTCCCTACCTGGTTCCGCCAGAGGGCGCGGTCGCGGCCTGGCGCGACCGGCTGGCATTCTTGCCCCGGCCCTGGATCGGTCTGTGCTGGCGTGGCAGTCCCGATCACCCCCGCGACCGCCTGCGCAGCCCCGGGCTCGCCGCTCTGGTTCCGTTGCTGGAGGCCACAGCGGCGACATTCGTTTCATTGCAGAAGGATGGCGGTGCCGAGGAAGTTAGCGCCTTGGGTCAGCAGGCGACGATCCGCGATTGGTGCCTGGACCTTACCGACTTTGCCGACAGCGCCGCCCTGGTCGCCAATTTGGACGCGGTCGTGACCTGTGACACGGCGGCCGGGCATCTGGCGGGCGGCCTTGGCCGGCCCGTCGCCATGCTGTTGCCGAAGGTGGCCGAATGGCGCTGGCTGATCGATGGCGATGACACGCCCTGGTACCCCGACATGCGCCTTTTCCGCCAGGAACAGGCCGGCGATTGGCGTGATCCGGTCGCCCGCATCGCGCTGTGGTTGGATCGTCTAAGTAACTGAAATTCAATCAAAACTCACGCCCGCCAGTCGCCGGCGCCAAACCCTATGCCGATAGTCATATGGTGTTCCCGAACGCCCGTGGCAGAATCGCCGCAGATGATCTCGCGCGGCCATATTGGTCGGTCTGCGCGCGGATGTCGGGAGGCAAACATGCAACACGCACTGGCCGTGCCGGCGGACGCCGGCGACGACGTCATCGAAATGCCCAATGCCGATCCTTCGGCCGACGGTGACGACAAACGGTTCGAGAACTTCGCGGAAGATATCCCCATTCAGGTCGAGGGCTTGAGCCTCGAATTGGCCGATGTCGCGGGCGTTGTCGAATCGATCAACGCCGAATTTCAGATGCAGGCGCGGGCAATCGACGAGATGCGCGAAAAGGCGCGGGACTTGATCGATGCCTTCAACCGGATCGACACGGCCGGCGGCGAAACCAGCCAGGCCGCCCAGGCCGCCGGCGCGGTGATGAACGATTCGCGTCAGAGTGTGACCGACGCCGTGTCACGGATCGCCGGTCTGGTCGATTCCGTAACCAAGATCGAAACCTCGCTTGGCACGCTTGAGCAGTCGCTTGGCGGGGTGGCCAAGATCACCCAGGACATCGAAGCCGTTTCCAAGCAGACCAACCTGCTGGCGCTCAACGCGACCATCGAGGCGGCGCGCGCCGGTGAGGCCGGCAAGGGGTTTGCCGTGGTCGCGGGCGAGGTCAAGGCCCTGGCCAACCAGACGGGCACCGCAACGGTTTTCTGCCGACACACAACCTGAAATTCTCCAAACCACAGGGTGAAGATCCCGATTGGAACAACGCCAATTGCCGCAACCGGCGGATTTTCAACGACCGCACCGGCCTGCGCGCGGGTCAAAGCACGCGCCCGTTCTTCCTGCAGACCTATCGTCGCGACATGGGCGGCGGCACCTTCGTCTTGATGAAGGACCTGTCGGCGCCGATTGACGTCCGCGGCCGCCACTGGGGCGGCTTGCGCCTGGGCTACACGATCTGACCTTGGGCTGCCGTTGATCGCCGATTGCGCGATCGCGGCGCTTTCTGATAAGTCCATGGACCATCACCCGACCGGGCCGGCCGTTCGGCCGGGGCCGGCTTTTTGTGCTGTCTAGGAGAGATATCGAGGCCATGGCTCGAACATTGTTGCGCATGGGTGCGGCCGCCGTCATCGTGGCCTTGCTGGTTTGGCCCGCGTCGCCGGCCAAGGCCCAGGCGGCCAAGGATTTCCAAGCCGGGGTCACGGCCGCCAAGGCCGGGAAGCTGGATGAGGCGATTGAACTGTTCACCCGCGCGATCAAGGCCAAGACCCTGTCGGATAGGGATCTGGCCCGGGTTTACAACAATCGTGGTATGATGCACCAACGCTTGGGTAAGTACGCCGCCGCCCTTGACGACTTTTCCGAAGCGATCGACCTGCGGCCGGACTACTTCCGGGCGCTGGTGAGCCGCGGCACGGTCCATGGAAAGGTCGGTGACCTGGACGACGCGGAGGACGACTTTCAGGCGGCTTTGCGGATCAAACCCTACGATGTCTCGACGTTCATCGAGCGCGCCGCGGCCCGCGCCGCCGCCGGGCGGACGGATACCGCCATCGAAGACGTCAACGAAGTTCTGCGTTTGCAGCCGCGGCATCGCGAGGCCTATCTCATCCGCGGCCGCTATTTCCGTGTCCAGGGCCGGCATTTTCGCGCCGTCGGCGATTTTTCCGAGGCCATCGCCCTGGACGGCAACGAAGCCGACGCCTATGTCGAACGCGGCTTGACCAAGGCCTATATGGAGGACTATCCGGCCGCGTTGGCCGACATGGACGCCGCCGCCCAACGTGGCGCCGCCGCGCCGGACAACTTCTATCATCGAGGTCTGGTTCAGGGCGCGCTCGGCAACCACGCCAAGGCCTGGTTGGACTACAATCGGGCGATCGACCTGAAACCGGACCATACCGGCGCGCTCTACGCCCGGGCGGTGGCCGCCATCGGGGCCGGCGATCTGACCCGGGCCCGCGAAGATTCGCTGCGGGTCCTTGAATTGGACCCGGCCCACGCGGGTGCGGCGCGCCTGCCCAAAAGCCTGGACACGCCCCCGCGCCGATAACAACGGAGGCGCCGACGGCACGGGTCGGCGATCGCCGGCCCGTGCGTTTCATTCGGACAGTTCGTTCAACGTCGTCAACAGGCGGTCGATCTGGTTGGGCCAGTGCCAATCCGTCATGAATGCGCGGGCCGCGGCACCACGGCGTTGCGCCTCGGCGCGATCATCATAGATCGCCTCAAGCGCGGCGACCGCGTCGTCCAGGTCGCTTTCCCGCCAATGGTCGCCGCCTTCGGGCGCAAAGGACGTCGGTTCCTGGCGGTCCAGGGGATAACAGTTCGGCATTGCCGTCGCCGGCGCGATCAGATCCAGATGGCCCGAATTCGCCGACAGGACGCAAGGCAAGCCCATGGCCATGGCTTCCATCGCCACCAGGTTCGTCCCGCCCTCGCAGCGGTTGAGGAACAGCCCCGCGTGGCAGTCGTTAAAAATCAACGGCATCTGGCTGTTGAGGACGGGGCTGATGTCCTTGTGGGCGCCTTCGGGGATGCCTTGGTCGCGAACCCAGTTTTCGATGCTCGCCGGAAATCCCGCGTCAGGATCGGGTGCGCCCTGGGTCCATGGACTTGCCGCGATGTCGGCCATCAACCTGGGCCAGGGCGTCATCCAGGCGGTGACCAAGAACGCCTCCGGATGGCTTTCATGGAACCGCTTGAAGGCTTCGATGACCAGGTCTTGGCCCTTGCGCAATTCCAGCTTGCCGCCGGAGAACACCACGAACCGTTCGCCGAAACGGCCCGCCGCCGGCCCCGGCCGAAAGGTTTCCGGATCGACCCCCTGAAAAACGCAGCCGACCTTGGAAAAGCCGATGTCGCGCAGCACGTCGGCGTTCCATGACGATCCGGCCACCACGATGTCCAGCCAGGCGGCACGGGCGACGATATCCGGCGGGAAGTCGGTTCGTTCGAAAAACGTAAAGCCGACGTTTGGCGTGCCGCGAAAGCGTTGGTTGATGGGCTGGGGGATCAGACCATTGCCGAGCGAATGAACCACCGCGACGCCATTGATCGTGACCGCGCCCTGGGCTTCCGCGGTCTGCCGTTCGATTTGCGCCTGCTCCGCGATCAGCGGGGCGAAGGTCCGTTGGTCCTGGGCTTCCAAGTGTTCGGCAATGATGGGCGCGAGAAGCAACGGCCGCGGCGCGCCGCGGCGCAACAGATCGCGGACCAGGTTGGCGCCGAACACGCCCCAACCGTGCACCGCCGACGGCGGCCA
>JANQIJ010000195.1 GCA_028282185.1 Rhodospirillales bacterium | reverse complement strand
TGATCAGGATGTGGCGCGCCGACACCTGCTCGGGCACCGAGCCAGGACGTCAGACGCGGGCAAGAACGCCATCGATCACCTCAATCGCTTCCGGTTCGCGCAGGTTGGGCGGGTGGCCGACCCCCGGCACCGTGCCATGCAGCAGGTCCGTGCGCGCCGCCGCCATTTCGGCCAACATGTCCGCCGGCAACAGATGCGACAGCACGCCCCGCACGACCCCCGTCGGCACCCCGGCAAGGCCACCGTAGTAGGCGGTCAGGTCCGTATCGCCGGGTGGATGGCGGAGCAACGGCTTGACGATGTCATTGTCCCAGTCGCGCCGGATCTGGCCGTCCGGTCCCTCGATAAAGGTCGCTTCGGTCAATTCCAGCCATTCGGCGTCGGTCTCGGCCGGAAGGTCGGGAAACCCGCGCCTGAGGGAGTCGACCGCCTCGTCCCAAGTGGAAAATGTCTTTTCCTTCTCCAGGCTGGCGACGATCGGCGCCACGGCCGCGGCGGGAACGCGCCATCCAACGTCGTTCAGGATCGCGCCGACGACGACCGTCGGCATGGCGACGGACATGGCCATGGCCATGATCCCGCCCATCGACGTGCCAATAACGACGACGCGGTGAAGGTTCAGCAGGCACAGCAGATGCCGGATATCGTCGATATAGGTTTCTGGGACATAATTGTCCGGATTGGGGTCCCGGTCGGACCGGCCACGTCCTCGATAATCGGGGCAAATGACGCGGTAGCTGTCCTTGAGGCGCAGGGCCGGTTTATGAAAATCCTTCGAATTGCGGGTCAGGCCGCCCAGACAGAGGATCGCGGGCGCACCGGCGCGAGGCGATGCGGGAAGGCCGTAGTCGCGGAAATACAGGCTCAACCCGTCCCGCGCGGTATAGCGACGCTCAGCAAATTCCATAACGCGCGGCCGGCGTCAGCCGTGGCCCAGCAGGCCGGGCAGGGTGGACAGGTCGGAAATCTGGGTGACGATGTCTCCGGGCAATCTTTCCGGTGGTTGATTGAAGCGATTGACCCAAACCACGTTGAAACCGAAGTTGGCCGCGCCGGACGCGTCCCAGGCATTGGAAGACATGAAGCAAATCCGCCCCGCCGGAACGGAAAGGCGGTCTACCGCCATCTGATAGACGCTGGAGTGAGGCTTGAAAATGCTCAGATCGCTGACCGACAGAACCTCGTCCAAAAGGTCGCCGAGACCGGCGTTGCTGACCGCGGCTTGCAGCATGTCGGGCGACCCGTTGGACAGGATCGCGGTCTTAAGGCCCGCTGCCTTAAGGCCGGTGAGCATTGCCTTGACCTCGGGATAGGCGTCCAATTCGAAGTACAGGTCCAAAAGCTTCTGACGCAGGGCCGCGTCGCCGTCCAGGCCCAGAACGACGAGCGAATAATCCAGAGCGTCCTGGGTCACCTGCCAGAACTCTACATACTCATCCATCAACGACCGCAGCCAAGTATAGGACAACTGTTTGTCCCGCCATAGCACCGCCAAGGGCTGCATGTTCTCGCCCAGGTCGTCCTTGCAATGGGCCGCCGCGGCGGCGACATCGAAAAGGGTGCCATAGGCATCGAACACACAGGCACCGATGTCCTGCAACCGCGGGTCCGTCATGGGAAAACCTCTGCCTCCGGGACGTCTGGGGATCGAAATCTCTTCGCCGTTATGGCCCTCGACCGTGGGGCGGTCAAGCGATCAGGAGGAAACACTGTTTTTTAGCAATGGCAAGCGGCTGACTACCGCAACAAATCGTCGTGGGGCGCCAGCGCGACCTCGGTCTCGGCCAAACGCGAGCGATAAATGTGCAAGTTCTCCATGACGCGCTGAACGTAGTTACGGGTTTCGTCGAAGGGGATCATCTCAACCCAGTCGATAACGTCGACATCGGATTCCCTTGGGTCGCCGAATTGCTTGATCCAACCGCGCACCCGGTGGGGCCCCGCGTTGTATGACGCGATCGACAACACGTAGGAGCCTTCGAAGTCGCGTAACAATCCGCCGAGGTAGCTTTGCCCCAGCGTCATGTTATAGGCCGGATCTGTCAGCAGCCGTTTCTTCGAGTAGCGCAGGCCGTGTCGCTTGGCGACAAGGCGCGCCGTGGCCGGCATGATTTGCATCAGACCCTGGGCCCGCGCGCGGCTGATCGCTTTTGGATGAAACAAGCTTTCTTGACGGATCATGCTCAAGATCAACGGCTTTTCCAGGCGCGGAAGTTGCCATTTCACCGGAAGGCGCGGCAAGCGAATGCTGGGATATCCCTGGTTCGAGAGGATCTGACCTGTTTGCGCCGCGAGCTTCGCCACGCTGATCGCCAGGTCGGGGCGCGCCGTCCCTGCCGCCAGGCGTGCCGTCAGAGCCCGCCAATCCGGATGTTCGTCAGCCCGGCGATACAGTGCCTTGAGCATCGGTCGCAGGTGCTTGCTTGCGCCGGCCACGACGAGCATGCGGTAGGCGCGTGTCAGCTCATGGGCCTCGAACCGGCGTTTAATCTCTGGCGCTGGTTCGATTTCCGGCGGCAGGTTCAGCACGGCCCGCTGATCGATTTCAGCCAGCGACAACTGACCATAATAGGTTGTCGGATGGCGGGCTGCGCGGCGGTGCCATTCCTGGGCCTGTTGCGATTGGCCAAGGGCGGCATGGGCGCGGGCCACCCAGTAGGCCCCGCGGGCACGGGAAATCGGAAAGCTGACCTTGGCGAACATCCGCTCGAAATGCTGCAGGCCGACGCGCGGTTCTTGGAGAAAACGCAGCGCGACCCAGCCGGCCAGCCATTCCGCTTCCGCGTAGTCGCCGCCTTCCGTGAGGCCGTGATTGCGGGCGATCCGATAGGCATCGGTCACGAAACCCCGGCGCAGCGCGCGGCGTACCAGCACCGCCCGCTCATTCCACCACTTTTCCGGATAGGGTTGTGTGCCCGGCAGGTGGCGGACCAGATCCAGCGCTGTCTTCTTGCCCTTGATCCGTCGCCAGCGCAGGCGTTCATAAATCAAACCGGGGTCGCGTTGCAGGTTCTTGGGCACCGCGGCGACCAAACGGTCGACGTTGCCCTGTTGTCGGCGCAGCGAAATCCGGGCCTGGCCCAACGCCTGATAGGACTTCGGAACCCGCCAAAGGTGCCGCCTTACGGGCCAGTACCGTCCCTCCCACAACAGGCGGTCGAGGCGCGCGATGTGATCCTTCGGCCCGAACCGGCGGCCATGGCGGCGAATGAACCGGCGTTCATCGGCCTTGCTGAAGTTGCCCTTGATCCAAGCTTCGCGGATCAGCGCCAGACCGCGTTCCCGATCGTTGGGTTTGGCCCGGCGCAGGAGGGCTTCACCCAGCCGCGCCCGGCCCAGGGTGGTGCGAGGTTGGCGATGGCGGAACCAAGCCAGAACCTCCCCATCGCCGCCCTTGGCCGACAATTGGGCCTCGGTCTTATTAAGGATGCGGTTGAGACGCGGCCATTGCGGATTGTAATGGACAAAGCCAGTCAATTCGCCCAGTTCGGCAGGTGCTCCGGGCGCCGATAGGCGCCCCCAGAGCGCCAACTTGCGAGCAAAAGGGTCTGGAATGCGCCGCTCCACGGCGCGGGCCCGTTTCCAATCGCGTTTATCGATATGCGTGAAGGCCGCGCCCAGCATCTCCAGCGATCGGTCGTCGACATTCGCGACGACCTTCTTATCGGCTTTGCCGGTGTGGTGGGCCAACTGCGGGGCGGGATCGGACCGGCCGGCCGGAACGGCCGACGTGGACGATAAACAGACGACGCCGAAAAGCAGCAAGGTCAGCCCGCCCAAGGCCGCCGATCGATATCGTGCCGGAAGCCGCTGTCGCCGGCCGGCGGTCAGTTTCGGGGATTGCGCCACGCCGCGACCTCCGTCCATGACGACATGATAGGCCTTGGTCGATGCGGCAACAAGTCGCCAGCCCGTGAAATATCCGGGCGGGGCGATCGCCGCCGGCTGCCCACTTGCCGGAACCATCGGGGAGGTCTATGTTCCGGTCCACCTTGGGATTGTAGGAGAATGTCATGTTCAAGGGGTCCTTTCCCGCGCTGATCACACCGTTCACGGACGGCAAGGTGGACGAATCGGCGTTCAAGGCATTCGTCGAATGGCAGATCGCGGAAGGCAGCGATGGCCTGGTGCCCTGTGGGACGACCGGTGAATCGCCCACCTTGAGCCATGAAGAGCACATGCAGGTCACGGAATGGTGCCTCGAGGTTGCCGACGGCCGCGTTCCGGTGATCGCCGGCACCGGGTCGAATTCGACCCGCGAAGCCATCGAATTGACGCGCCACGCGAAAGGCGCCGGCGCCGCCGCGGCCCTGGTCGTCACGCCATATTACAACAAGCCGACGCAAGAAGGCTTGTTTCAGCATTACAAGGCGATCCACGACGAGGGCGGCCTGCCGATCATCATCTACAACATTCCGGGCCGTTCGGTCGTCGACATGAGTGTTGAGACCATGGCCCGACTGGCCGAACGGCCCAACATCGTCGGCGTCAAGGACGCCACCCAGGATCTGGCCCGGCCGATCGCCACCCGGTTGGCGATCGGTGCCGATTTCTGCCAAATGTCGGGCGAGGACGGCACGGCCGTTCCGTTCCTGGCGGCGGGTGGACATGGCTGCATCTCGGTCACCGCGAACATCGCCCCGCGGCAATGTTCGGATATGCAAAAAGCATGGCGCGAGGGAGACATGGACAAGGTCAGGGATCTTCAAGATCGCCTGACCCCGGTTCACGATGCCATGTTCTGTGAAACCAGCCCGGGGCCGGTGAAATACGCGGCGCATCTGATGGGCAAGTGCGCCGCCGAAACCCGTTTGCCGATCTGTGAGATTGCGGAGGCGAGCAAGCAAAAGGTCCGCGACGCCTTGGTCGGTGCGGGGTTGCTGAACTAGCAGCCGGCGCCGCAAGCCGAAGGCCTGACCCAAGGGCGCGGCCCCGCGGCGGCGGCAAAAGGCCTAGCGAAGATGGCGACACGCAAGAAGAAAAAGGGGCCGCCGGGCAACGTGGTCGCTCAGAACCGCAAGGCCCGCCGAGACTACACGGTCATCGAGGACATCGAGGCCGGCATCGTGCTAACCGGGTCTGAAGTGAAGTCGCTCCGGGGCGGTAGGGGCTCTCTCGTCGAATCCTATGCCGCCGACGAGGACGGGGAAATCTACCTGTACAACGCCAATATTCCAAAATACGAGCAGGCGACCATCGCGGGCCATGAACCCAAGCGTAAACGAAAACTCTTGCTGCATCGGCGCGAGATCGGCCGGTTGACGGGCGCCGTCAATCGCAAGGGGATGACGTTGGTGCCGCTGTCGATCTACTTCAACCGGCGCGGGATCGCCAAGGTCCAATTGGCTCTGGCCGAAGGCAAACGGCAGTACGACAAGCGGGAAACGGAGAAGGCGCGGGACTGGTCGCGCCAGCGCGCGCGTCTGCTGCGCGACAAGGGATGAGGGCCGCCTGATGACCGACGGCGACCCCGACGACCGCTTCAAGACCCTGTTTTCAGGCCGCGCGGGCACCGTGTTGGGGGCCATGAAGGACCCGCCGACCCTCCCGGACAGCAAATTGACCCGGACCAAACGACGATGGGCCGAGGACAGACACCAGCCGCGGGGGGGACCCTCGCGCTCGCAAGACCGCCGGCGACGTCTGCCGCCCGGCCAATCCTTGACCGGGGATTGGCCGGTCCTGGACCTGGGGGTTCAACCGCTGGTGCCGACCGATCAATGGACATTGACCATCCTCGGCGCCGTCGAACGGCCGACCAAGTTGGATTGGGCGGCGATGATGGACCTGCCGCAGGTGGAAAAGGTTTCGGATATCCATTGCGTGACCGCCTGGTCGATGTTCGACGCCCGTTGGTCCGGGGTTCCGATCGCAACCTTGCTGGACCTGGTGCGGCCGGACAAGGTCGCCGCCCATGTCGTGCTGCATAGTCACGACGGATATCGCACCAACCTGCCCATGGCCCGTTTCGCCCATGAGGCGTCATTGCTGGCCCATTCCTGGAACGGCACCCCCTTGGCTCGAGAACACGGCGGGCCGCTGCGCGCCGTGGTCCCCAGCCTGTATTTCTGGAAAAGCGCGAAATGGCTCCGTCAGATCACGTTTCTTGACCGCGATGCGCCCGGTTACTGGGAAACCCGTGGCTATCATAATCTGGGCGATCCCTGGAAAGAGCAGCGCTACGGATAATCAGACCGGGGGGCAGGGCTTAAGTGAACGTGGTCCGTGGCGGGGTCGGTTCAACGTTTGGCGAACTGCTTGTCGCCGAACATCACCGAGCGCTGCTCGTCCGTTAACGGCCCGCGTGGCCCGCGAACGTCTTCAAGCACCATGACGCCCCTTGCCACCGCTGGCCGCGCGGCAATTTCGTCGAACCATCGCTTGACGTTGGGGAAATCGTCCAGCGAATGGCCCTGGCGATCGTGCGAACGGGTCCAGGGGAAGGTCGCGATGTCGGCGATCGTGTAGTCGGCGCCGCCGAGGTAGGCGTTGTCCGCAAGGTGCTTGTCCATCACCCCGTAGAGGCGCCCTGCCTCTTTGGTGTAGCGGTCGATGGCGTAGGGGATTTCGTCCTTGGCGTAGCCCCGGAAATGGTGCGCTTGGCCGAACATCGGTCCGACACCGCCCATCTGCCACATCAGCCATTGCAGGACGTCATATTTCGCGGCGCCTCCCACCGGCAGGAACTTGCCGGTCTTTTCCGCCAGGTAGATCAAAATGGCGCCGCTTTCGAACAGCGAATAGGGCGTGCCACCGGGGCCGTCCCGATCGATGATCGCGGGAATTCGGTTGTTCGGGCTGATCTTAAGGAAATCGGGTTGAAATTGGTCGCCTTTTTGGATGTCGATCGGATGGACGGCGTGGTCCAGACCGGTTTCTTCCAACATGATGTGGACTTTGTGGCCGTTGGGCGTCGGCCAGGAATAGGCGTCGATCATCGGGGGTCCTCGTCTTCAGGTCGGAGCGGACCCATTGGCCCGCGGGGTGGACAATTTTACCGGCCGGCCGCAAGGGGTGGGCCCTGCCATTGGGTCGGGCGATGCTAGCGGATTTACCAGGGAGCCGGCGGAAAAACTGTATGGCGCGGGCGGCAAAAGGTCGAACTTCGCCGCGCCCGACGTCGCGGGCAACGTAATGGACAGCGTCATGGACAAAGGGGGCGGTCAGTCCGCTTTGTCTTCCTGAACGCCAGTCGTCATGTCGGTTTTCGTGTCGAGCAGGTGATCGCGATGGTGGCGATCGGCAGCGTTCTTTTCGTGCTCTTCCCGGCGGACGGCGTCTTTCGGTCGACCATATTTCGCCCGATTAGAGGCCGCTTCCCGTTCTTTTGCGGCCCGGTCACGGCGCTTGCGGTGGTGCCGTAAGTTGACGATCTCTGCGCTCATGCCCCGGAACTGGTTGCCTAATCCTCGAAAAACGATAGTTCATACAAGCCGAAAGCGCCAAGGGGCAGGCCATCGGTCATTTGCTGACCTGATCGGCGATGGTCCGGAACACATCGCGGAACATGTCCGGGGTCAAGCGACCCGTGTTGGTGTTGTAACGCGAACAATGGTAGCTATCGACCACAAGCACGCCTGTGCTCAGGTGGTGTAAACGATTGTGGCCGAACGGAAAATCCTTGCGGCGGCAGGCCAGCGTGGTGAGCAGGCTAGCGTGCGCCAGGGCACCCAGTGCGAGAATCACCTTTAAGTTGGGCATGGCGGCGATCTCGGCGCCGAGGAAGCGTCGGCAGGCCTTGGCCTCGGCGCCCGTCGGCTTGTTTTCCGGCGGCACACAACGCACCGCATTGGTGATTCGACAATCCGCCAAGTGAAGCCCGTCATTCGCGGCTTGACCATAGGCGCCCCGGGCCCAGCCAAATTCGATCAGCGTCGGATAGAGCAGGTCGCCCGCATAATCGCCAGTGAACGGCCGCGCCGTTCGGTTGGCGCCGCGCAGTCCGGGCGCCAGGCCGACAATCAAAAGTCGGGCGTCGAGCCCGCCAAAGGCGGAGACCGGCGCGTTGTGCCAGTCGGGAAATCGGGCTCGATTGTCGCGGCGAAACGCGGCCAGACGCGGACAGGCATCGCAGTCGACGGGTGCCTCGACGAAGGTCGACACGGATCAGACGACTTCGACTTCGGCCTCGGGCTCGTAGTCGTAATCGTCATCATCCAGGTCGTCGTTTTGGTGCTGGTGATGACCGCCGTCGCGCTGAATGCTTGCGCGAAGATCCTGCAATTCAATGAAGAAATCGGCTTGGCGGCGCAGTTCGTCGGCGACCATGGGCGGTTGAGACTTAATCGTGGAAACGACGCTGACCCGGCAGCCCTTGCGTTGCACGGCATCGATCAGGCGACGGAAATCACCATCGCCGGAAAACAGGACAATGTGGTCGAGCTTGTCCGCCATTTCGACCATGTCCATGGCCAACTCAATGTCCATGTTGCCTTTGATCTTGCGCCGCCCGGAAGCGTCGGTGAACTCCTTCGTCGGCTTGGTGACCATGGAGTAGCCGTTATAATCAAGCCAATCCACCAACGGGCGGATGGGGGAATATTCCTGGCCTTCGACGATGGCAGTGTAGTAGAAGGCGCGAACAAGCCGGCACCGCTGGGAAAACACGGCAAGGAGGCTCTTGTAATCGATATCGAAGCTCAACGCGCTGGCGGCGGCGTAAAGATTCGATCCATCGATAAACAGGGCGACGCGTTCGTCTGGATGAAAATGCATAAATTTTATCCTCTAGCTTTAATCTCGCGGTCGGACGAAATGCTGAAACGGGGAAAAACATTGAAGTCTATTCATTGGATTTAGGAACTCCGCTGCGGCGGTACAAGGATTCCTTGTGTCGGAACATTCTCCATTGGTGATCATCGGCATCGGTGCCAATCTGCCCACGCCCGGCTACGTGGGGCCCCGCGCGACCTGCGGCGCGGCCCTGCACGCGCTTGCGCAAAGCCCGGGCCTGCGCATCCTCAGGTGCTCCGATTGGTACGAGAGCGCGCCGGTTCCCTTCGCCGAGGACCAGCCCTGGTTCGTGAACGCCGCGGTTGCGATTGATTGCACCTACACGCCCCGGGAACTAATGGCCCGGCTGCTGCAGATCGAGGCCGACTTCGGCCGCCGGCGGGGAGAAAAGAACGCACCCCGGACCCTGGATCTGGACATCCTGGCCTTCGGCAACCGAATTGAGGATGGCGACCCCGTGGTGCCGCATCCGCGCCTGAGTGACCGCGCCTTTGCCTTGCTGCCCATCCGGGACCTTGCAAGCGATTGGCTCGATCCGAGGAGTGGCCGGTCGATCGAGCGGCTGATCGCCGCCTTGCCGGCCGGGCAGGACATTCGCGTGATGCCGGCGGCGGACGGCTATATGGCAACGGAATGGTCGCCGGGACCGGTTGGGGGAGAGGGCGAAGGCGTCTTGGCGCCAGACAGGTGAATGCATCGCTAGTCCACCGGCCTGAGTGAGCCATCCCGTCCCAGGACAATGTCGAAAGACACGGCGCCGGCATCTGGCTCCTTGCCTGGTCCCGCGGCCGAAATTGGTCGTTCCAAGACCCGTCCCTTGCGCCCGAGGCTGCCCAACAGGAAGTCATTCCGGTTCAGGACTTCGCCGGCGAAGTACATTTGCGTGGTTAACCCGCCGCCGCCGGGTGGTACCACCAGAAAGTGGATATGCGGCGGTCGCCGCCAGTCGCCCTCGCCGTAGGCGCCCGGTTTGATCGTGCGAAAGCCGTAGACGCCGTCGGACCCCACTTGGTCATGGCCGAAGCCCTGGAAGTGGGGATCGGGTTTGGCCATGGAGTGGGCATGCCGGGGATGGTTGTAGCGGCCATGTGTATTGGCCTGCCAGATTTCGACGCGGGTGCCGGCCAATGGTCGTCCCGATGTGTCCAAGACGCGACCGGACAGATAGAGCAGACGACCCTCGGCCAACGGGCGGGAAGGGTCTAACTGCGCCAGGTCATTGTCAATGGAAAGTGGTTTGAGGCGCGCGTAGAACGGCCCTGCCGGTTGCGTCGGCGTCGTCTGACGCAGCGCCGCGGCCGTTTCGTTCGGCCGTCCCAGCACCAACGCGACGCCCGCCGCGCCAGCGCCAAGAAGAATGGCGCGGCGTCCAATCACCGATCGACGGGATGGATTGACGGTCATGCGAACGGCCCCGATGCCCTTTGTTAAAGATTCAGCGGCGTCCCCGGCCCGGGCGCGTTACGGCTTGCGCAAACCCGGTTGACGGGACATGCAGCCGAAAACACCCATACATCGCCAATTTGGCGAGATTGCGGCGCCCCGGCGGGGGTTGCCATTTGCAAGACAGGAGCCTATAACCCGCCAGCGGTCGCGCTGATGCGCGCCATCAGGCTCCGGCAACCGCGGGGCCGTTCCATCATTGGAGCATTCCATCATCGGAGGAAGTCCATGGCCCGGGTTACGGTCGAAGATTGCGTTCTGAAAATCCCCAACCGGTTTGAACTGGTGATGCTGGCGGCCCAGCGGGCACGCCACATTTCGGCCGGTGCGCCGCTGTCGGTGGAGCGAGACAACGACAAGAATCCGGTCGTCGCCTTGCGCGAAATCGCCGACGAGACGGTCGAACTGGAGCATTTGGAAGAAGCGCTGGTCAAGGGCCTGCAGAAGTACGTCCAAATCGAAGAGTCCATCGAAGACCTGGATCCGGCCATTCCGGACCCCATTCAGATCGTGGAAGCGACGGATGCGGAAACCGCTCCGGCGACTTTGGACGTGGACGACACCGGCGAGGCTGCTACCATGGGTGCGGATATCGTGTTCCAGGATGCGGAGATCGGTCCCGAGGATTGATCCAAGGGCAGCGGCGCGGCGGCGAGGCCGCGCCAATCAGGTCGCTGGGCCTCCTGGCCGATGAGACAGGAGATGCCCGGCGTGATCCGGCAGTTTGAATTGCTCGAACGGGTCAAGGCCTACGATCCCAACGCGGACGAGGCCGGAATCAATGCCGCCTATGTCTTTGCCATGAAAATGCATGGATCGCAGAAGCGGGCCTCGGGCGATCCCTACTTCTCCCACCCCATCGAGGTGGCCGGTATCCTGACGGCCTATCGCGTCGATAGCGCGACCATCGAGACGGCGCTGCTGCACGATACGATCGAAGACACACCGGCCTCTTTGGCGGATATTCAAAGCCATTTCGGCGAAGACGTCGCCCAACTTGTCGACGGCGTCACCAAGCTGACCCGCATCGAGTTTCAGTCGGATCGTGACAAACAGGCGGAGAATTTCCGGAAACTGGTCCTGGCCATGTCCGAGGACATTCGTGTCCTGCTGGTCAAGTTGGCCGATCGCCTGCACAACATGCGCACCCTGCATTATATCAAAAAGGAAGAAAAACGACGACGCATCGCCCTGGAAACCATGGAAATCTATGCGCCCCTGGCTGAGCGCATCGGCATGCAGGAGATCAAGACCGAGCTTGAGGACTTGGCTTTCGAGCAACTCAATCCGGAGGCCCGCCGCGCTGTCGTCAAGCGTCTGGAAACCTTGCGGGCCCTGGGCGGCGAACTGGTGCCGAAGATTATCGAAGAGGTCTCGGGCGTATTGGCCGAGGGGGGAATCGAGGCGGAGGTCAGCGGCCGCGAGAAGACGCCCTATTCAATCTGGCGCAAGATGCAGAAATACGACGTCGGCTTTGAGCAGCTCTCGGACATCATGGCGTTCCGTATCATCGTCGCCAGCACCGAGGACTGTTACAAGGTCTTGGGTGTGGCGCACAATGCCTATCGGGTCGTCCCTGGGCGGTTCAAAGACTACATCTCGATGCCCAAGCCCAATGGCTACCAGTCCCTCCATACCGGCGTTTTCGGCCCTCATAATCAACGCATCGAGCTTCAAGTCCGCACCGCCGAAATGCATGACATCGCCGAATTCGGCGTCGCCGCCCATTGGAATTACAAACAGGGTGGGGTCGCCAGCGACGGCAAGCAGTATCGGTGGCTGCGAGAGCTGCTCGACATTCTCGAGCACGCGGCGGACCCTGAGGAGGTTTTGGAGCATTCGAAAATGGAAATGTTCCAAGATCAGGTGTTCTGCTTTACGCCGAGAGGCGATCTGATCAATCTCCCGCGCCGGGCGACGCCCGTTGATTTTGCCTATGCGGTTCATTCCGAGGTCGGCGACCACTGTGTCGGCGCGAAGATCAACGGCAAGATGATGCCGCTTAGGACCGAACTAAAGAATGGTGACCAGGTCGAGGTCGTCACCTCAAAGGCACAGTCGCCGAATCCAACCTGGGAACGCTTTGTCGTGACAGGTAAGGCGCGGGCGCGAATTCGCCGATTCGTCCGCCTGAAGGAACGGGAGGAATACGCCAAGCTGGGTCAGTCGATTCTTAAGCGTTGCTTCAAGGAAGCCGATTATAGCCTTACGGATAAAGGTGTTAATGGTGTTCTGAAGAAATTCGACGTCGGTGCGATTGAAGACCTCTACGTTGAAGTCGGTCTCGGCAATCTCACAGGGCGCGCGGTGCTCGAGGCGATCTATCCAAGGGCCAAACGGAAAGCGGAAAACGACGACGACGGTACGGTCATTCCACTGACCAAGGCCCGCAGCGGGCGCGGCGCGAAAGGTGGCGGCGGGGTCCCGATCCACGGCCTGATCCCCGGCATGGCGATGCATTTCGCCGGGTGTTGCCACGCGCTGCCGGGGGACCGGATTGTCGGCATCGTCACCACAGGGCGCGGCGTCACGGTTCATACCATCGATTGCGACACACTGAGGGACTACGGGGACCAGCCTGAACGTTGGCTTGATTTGTCATGGGACAAGGATGAGGCGGCCAATGAGCTGCATGTCGGCCGGGTCTATGTGACCGTGGCGAATTCACCGGGCAGCCTGGGCGACCTGTCGACGATGATCGCCAAGAACGAAGGCAACATTTCGAACCTCAAGATCGTCAACCGGACGATTGATTTCTTCGACATGTTGATCGATATCGAAGTCCGCGACGTCAAACACCTGACCGACATCATCGCGGCGCTCAGAGCTTCGCCCTCGGTTAATTCCATCGACCGGGCGAAGGGATAACCCAAAGACAAAGCGGGAAACGGGAAGGGGCCTGTGAACGAATATCTCAGACTAGGGGTCAACATCGACCATGTGGCGACGATCCGCAACGCGCGGGGCGGCATCCACCCCGACCCCGTGCGCGCGGCGATCGCCGCGGCTGCCGCCGGCGCCGACGGCATCACCGCTCATTTGCGCGAAGACCGGCGCCATATTTCGGACGAAGACATCGCCCGGCTGATGCGGGATATCGACTTGCCGCTGAATTTCGAAATGGCGGCGACGGACGAAATGTTGGACATCGCCCTGCGCCATAAGCCGCATGCGGCCTGCATTGTTCCGGAAAAACGCGAAGAACGCACGACCGAGGGTGGGTTGGACGCCGTTACTGGGTTCTCCCGCCTGGAGCCGGTGGTTCGGCGGCTGTCGGACGCCGGCATGCGCGTTTCCCTCTTCATCGAACCGGAACCGGTGCAATTGGATGCAGCCAAGGCGTTGGGCGCGCCGGTCGTCGAACTTCATACCGGTGCCTATTGCGAGGTGCCGCCGGATGCCCGTCCGGCGGAACTGTCGCGCCTCCAGACCGCCGCGGCCCACGCTGGCGCAGTCGGCCTGGAATGCCACGCCGGACATGGATTGACCTTCGACACGGTCGGCCCGGTCGCCGCGATTCCACAGCTTGTCGAATTGAACATCGGGCATTTTCTCATCGGCGAAGCGATCTTCGGAGGTTTGGAAAGCAGCATCAAACGGATGCGCGCGTTGATGGACCAGGCGCGCCGCGACACCAGCGGTGAACGGTCCGCCTGAGACCGCGAACAGACGGCGATCAAGCCATGATCATCGGAATCGGCACCGATTTGTGTGACATCCGTCGGATCGAACGCACCTTGGCGCGGTTCGGCGACCGCTTCGTGACCCGTTTGTTTGACGATTTCGAACGTCGCAAAGCATTTCGACGGCAGAATCCGGCGGCTTCATTGGCGCAAAGCTTTGCCGCCAAGGAGGCCTGCGCGAAAGCCTTAGGCACGGGCTTTCGCCAAGGCGTCTTCTGGCGCGACATGGTGGTCCGCAACCACCCGACGGGCCAACCCTACATGCGGATCACTGGCGGCGCGCAGGTCCGTTTGCAATCCCTGACCCCGGAAGGGATGACAGCGCGGGTCGATGTCTCGCAGACCGACGAATATCCCCTGGCCCATGCCATGGTGGTGATTTCGGCGGTATCCCGGGATGGTAAATGAGCCGCGGCCGGGCAGGTCGCCTCTTGACCTGGACCCGCGACACGCGTTTAGTCCGCCCGCGCGGCGTGGTCGCGCGGATCAACGGCAGGGCACGGACGGTTTTCATGAACGGCGATAAATCGGGCGGGATCGGTGAAACGCTGCGGACGATTTTCTACGCGATATTGATCGCCCTGTTCGTCCGCACCTTCGCCTATGAGCCGTTCAACATTCCATCGGGCTCCATGCTGCCGACGTTACTGGTTGGCGACTACCTCTTCGTTTCAAAGCTGTCTTATGGGTACAGCAAACATTCCTTGCCGTTCAGCCTGCCGATCATTCCCGGACGCGTGTTCGAAAGTGAGCCGGAACGTGGCGATGTCGCGGTCTTCAAGTTGCCGTCGGACAACGAAACCGACTTCATCAAGCGGATCGTCGGCCTGCCCGGGGATACGATCCAGGTCACCGGCGGGATCCTGCACATCAACGGCCAGGCGGTCACGCGCGAGCGGGTCGATGATTTCGTTTCGACGGACCATTTTGGCGTGACCCGGCGGGTTCCGCGCTATCTTGAAACCCTGCCTGGCGGTCGCCAGCATTACATTCTCGAGGAATCGGATCGCGACCCCGTGGACAACACGCCGGTCTACAAGGTGCCGGCCGACATGTACTTCGCCATGGGCGACAATCGTGATCGTTCCAATGACAGCCGGTTCCGCGATGTCGGTTTCATCCCCAAGGAGAACCTTGTCGGCCGCGCGGAGTTTCTGTTCTTTTCCACCGATGACGCCATCTGGAAAGTCTGGCGATGGCCGTCATCGGTGCGTTTCGAGCGCATCTTCCAGGGGATCGAATGAACGGGCCGGACGACACGCCGGTCAGACGGGATGGTTTGGAATCCCGGATTGGTCACCGTTTTTCCGACGCGGAGCTGTTGGACCTTTCCCTTGCCCATGCCAGCAGCCGCCAGGACCGTTTGAAGACCAACGAAAGACTGGAATTCCTGGGCGATCGGGTGCTTGGCCTGAGCATCGCGCGATTACTGTACGAGCGATATCCGGACGAGGCCGAAGGCGAACTTGGATACCGGTTCACGGCCTTGGTCAAGAAGGAGGCCTTGGCCGAAGTCGCCCGGACGATCGACTTGGCGGCGCATATGACGCTGTCAGGCGGCGAAGCGGCCGGGGGCGGGCGCGCCAACCCTTCAATCCTGGCCGACTGTTGTGAAGCCTTGATCGGCGCGATTTACCTGGATGCGGGCCATGACGCCGCCTACCAATTCGTCGCCACCCATTGGCAGGCCCAGCTTGAGCGTCAAAAAAGACCCGAGAAAGACGCCAAGACAGTCCTTCAAGAAGTTTGCCAAAGCCTTGGCAAGACCCTGCCCAAATATTCCGTTATCGACCGGCAGGGACCCGACCACGCACCGGCGTTCACCGTCTGTGTGGCGGTCACCGGCTGGCCCGATGCGCGGGGCCGCGGCGGGGCGAAACAGGCGGCGGAGCAGGCCGCCGCGCAGGCGATGCTCGACGCCCGCGATGCGGCGCCGGACGGGGCGCGATGACCGCCGCTGGCGAGGGCGGCACCCGGGCGGGCTTCGTCGCCATCTTGGGCGCACCCAATGTGGGTAAGTCGACCCTCGTCAATCGATTGGTCGGCGCCAAGGTGTCGATCGTCTCGCCGAAGGTGCAGACAACGCGATCGCGGATTCTGGGGATATACATGCAGGGCAGGGCGCAGGTCGTGCTGATCGACACGCCGGGAATTTTCGAACCGAAACGACGTCTCGACCGGGCCATGGTCGCGGCTGCCTGGTCCGGCATGCAGGACGCCGACACCTTTGCCCTGGTGATCGATGCCGCCGCCGGGATCGAGCAACGGAGCCGGGCAATCCTGGACAAACTAGCGGCGCGCGGTCAAGCGGGTTTGGCGGTGCTCAACAAGATCGACGCCGTGGCCAAGCCGATGCTTCTGGGGCTCTCGGAACAGCTTATGAAAACAGGCTGTTTTGAGGATACCCTCATGGTATCCGCGAAGAACGGCGACGGCGTCGATGATCTTGCCGCAAGGCTCGCGGCGGGCCTGCCGGAAGAACCCTGGTTATTTCCCGAGGACGAAATATCCGACATGCCAGGGCGCCTTTTGGCCGCCGAAATCACCCGCGAAAAGCTCTATCTGAACCTGCATCAGGAACTGCCCTACAGCCTTGCGGTGGAAACCGACAGCTGGGAAGCCCTTGGCGACGGTTCGGCGCGGGTGCGCCAGATTGTCTACGTCGCCCGCGACAGCCAGAAAGGGATCGTTCTTGGCAAGGGCGGCGCCATGATCCGCCGCATCGGCGAGGCCGCGCGCACGGAATTATCGGACCTTCTGGGCTTTAAGGTTCATTTGATGATCCAAGTGAAAGTACGTCGAAAATGGGATGACGACCGCGCCCAATACACCGAATGGGGGCTCGATTACGACGCCTAGGTTCGCCTAGCGTGATCGGTCCGGGCGCCGTGGCGGCGGCGAGAGACATAGGGGCAACTCGTGGAATGGTCCGATAAAGGTTATGTCCTGACAACTCGCCGGCACGGCGAAAGCGCCGTGATCCTCAGTGTCCTGACCGAAACCCGAGGGCGCCAATCGGGATTGGTCCGGGGCGGGACCGGTCGGCGTCTGCGCGGCCAATTGCAGGCCGGGAATCTCTTGGATCTACGCTGGCGCGGTCGTTTGGAAGAACATCTTGGCAGTTTCACCTGCGCGTTGCGCAAGTCCAGCGGCGTGATCGGGGCCGGCACCGCGGACGCTCTGGCCGTCGTCGCCGCGGCGGTAGCGGTGATCGAAACCCTGCTGCCCGAAGGTGAGGCTCATCCCGAGATTTTTCTCGCCCTGGAAGGACTGTTCGCGGCGCTGGACCTGCCGGAAATTCTTTCGGCCTATGTGCATTGGGAACTGGGACTGTTGGGCGCGCTCGGCTTCGGATTGGACCTTTCGGCCTGCGCGGCGACCGGCGAGACGACCAATTTAAGCCATGTCTCGCCGAAAAGCGGGCGGGCAGTGTCGGCCGCGGCGGCGGCGCCCTATCGGGACAAGCTTCTGGTCCTACCGCGGTTCCTTCGCGAATCGGGTGCGGCCGCTACGCCGTCCGAACTGATCGACGGCTTGCGCCTGATCGGCTACTTCCTTGGGCGGCATGCCCTGCGCGAGCGCAGGGC
>JANQIJ010000193.1 GCA_028282185.1 Rhodospirillales bacterium | reverse complement strand
ATGAATGACATGGTCATCCCAGATTTTGTCGAACAGCGTTTTGCCCATGCCTACTGACCCTATTGTTGTTGTCGTGCCGTGGCCCAGACCTACACCCGGAGGATCGGGCGAGTCCATGGCTTGTCGACGATGCTCTTGCGATTTGCACCTCTTGCGATTTGCATGGGGGCGGTGTCGCTGGCCCGCGAAGGCCATCCATAGAGACCCCGTCGCCGTCCGCCGCCGGTTACCAGCCCCGGGTTCCCGGGCCGCCCTTGAACGGCCCCTTCAGGTTGGGGGTGATCCAGCCGCCGTAGAAATCGCCTTCCTGCGGTTGGACCGCTATATCGCCCACGTGACAGGCATCGACCATGGATGCGTAGAAACTGAGGTGGTCGGCGATGGCCGCGTAGGTCGGGGTCGGGTCGGGATAGGACCAGGCGGCCTTTTCGGCGACCCGGTCGTCGACCGAGATCGACCAATATTGGGCGAAACCCTTGAATTCGCAGAAACTCCGCCCCGCCGCCGGGCGCAGCAGGTCCATTCGGATGTCGCGCTGCGGGATGTAGTAGGTCGGCGGATGCGATGTTTCCAAGATCCGATGCGCGGTCTGAGAATTGGCGATCTCGACGCCGTCGAGAAGGATTCTGAGACGCTGCGGCACGGGTTCCAGCCGGGGCGGGCGCGGGTAGTCCCAGACGTTTTCCCGGGGCAAGGAGGCGCTGTCGTTCATGGTAGGCTCCCGATCACGGCCGCGCCTGCAAGCCTTTTTGCTGCGTCCGCCAAAGCAGGATCTCCATCCGGTCCTGGCCGTAGAAGGTTTCGCTACCATAGACCATACAGGGCGCGCCCCAATGGTCGGCGGCGTCGAAGGCGCTTTGGTTGTCGGTGATGATCGCCTCCAGTTCATCAGGTTTATTGTCAACTTGGTCGAAGACCTCGGCCGCTTCTAGTCCGGCCGCCGCGAGGGACGCCGTGAAATGGGCATCCGTGTTCCAATCATCTGTCTTGCCGTCCCACATCGTCCGCATGACATGATCGGTGAAATCGAAGGACCGGCCGCGGGCCTGCGCGGCGGCGCCCAAGCGGGTGACCCGCCGGATATGGGGTTGGTCCGGCGCGATGGCGTTGGTCTCCATATCCATGACGATGGGATCCGGCACCGGGCGGCGCACCGGCATGCCGAGGAATTCGCCGACGCGCAGGTAGTCCTGGCTGTGATACTTGCGGTACTTGGGATTGACCGATTTGAAAAAGCCCGGATCGCGCCCCGCCATGGGGTAGACCGGGCGGATCAAGATTTCCAGATCATAGGCATCGCGCCAGGCGCGGAACCGGTCGAGCGTAAGATAGCAATAGGGACTGCGATAGGACCAGAAAACGTCGACCCGATGCGCCATCGTGCCCGAGCCCGCTCAGTCCAGGCCCATCTGCCGAACCATCGCCCGGCAGAGGTCCACCCCGGGGTCCGCATAGGCCTCCAGGATCGTGAAATGGTTGGCATCGGGCACTTCCATCAACTCGACCGCGCCACCCTTGTCCCGCCAGGCTTGGGCGAAGACGCGGGACTGGCGAACGAATTCATCGGTTTCCACGGCGCCGACGCCGACCAGGATCGAGATACCGGGGTTGGGCGGCAGGGTCAGCGGGCTGTAGCGGGCGACGTCGTCTTCCGTCAAGTGCAGGATGTCGTCGATATAGCACAGCCGCATGGGCGTCAGATCGAAGATGCCGGAAATCGCTGCGCCGCCCTTGACCGCGTCGGCGGGCAGGCCCCATTCGGTCCAATCCGTGGCCAGCAGCATGGCCGTGACATGACCGCCCGCCGAATGGCCGGAGACGTATATCCGCCCGGCATCGCCGCCGAAATCGCCCGCGTTCGCATGGGTCCAGGCAACGGCGGCGCGGCATTGACGCAAAAGCTCCGTCATGTCGACCGAGGGGATCAGCGCGTATTCCACGGAAACCACCACGGCCCCGGCCTCCACCTGGCCGCGGGCGATGAAATGGCTGTCTTCCTTGTCGCGGCTCATCCAATAGCCGCCATGGACGAAAATGCGGATCGGATGGGGGCCGTCGCCATGCTTGGCCGGGTCGGGCAGGAAGATATCCAGGCGTTCGCGCGGATGATCGCCAAAGGCGACGTTCAGGCGGCTTTCGAAGTCTTCCAACATGGCCTGATTGGCCGGTTGCCAGCCGGCGTAAAGTTCCAGGTGATTGGCGACCCTTTCGCGGTTGTTGTAGTTGAAATCCAAACCCGCGCGGCCAAGTCCGTGATAAAGCGGCTGATCTGTCATTGTCGTCGGTTCCCGTCTACTCGAAGGGCAGCATGACGTTTGTCTTGTAGGCCGGGCGGACGTTCAAGCGGTCCCACCAGGCCTTCAGGTTCGGCAGGTCCGGGCCGTCGGGCACCAGGCTGTGCCAGCGGTAGGCGGCGCAACCCAGCGGGATATCCCCCATATTGAGCGTGTCGCCGGTCAGGTAGTCGCGATCCGTCAACTGGGCGTCGACCATGGTCCAAAGTTTGGCGGCCTTGTCGATATTCGCCTGCAGTGCTGCCGGGTCCTTGGTTTCCGCCGTCGCGCGGACGTTTTGAAAGTAGATCACGGTCATCGGCGGGTGCATCATCGCCAGGTACCAATCCATCCATTGGTTGGCCCGGCCGCGGGTCTCAGCATCATCGGGCAGCCACGGCGCGTTGCCGTATTTGTCCAGCAAGTAGCGAACGATGGCCTGGCTTTCCCAGAGGATGAAATCGCCGTCTTCCAATGTCGGAATCTGCCCGTTCGGGTTCTTGGCCAGATACGCCGGTGTCTTGTCACCGGCGTATTTGCCGCCGATATCGACGCGTTCGGCCTCAAGCCCCAGCTCGTCGATCAGCCACATGACCTTTTGCACGTTGACGGAGGTCGCCCGCCCGAGAACTCGCAGCATCGTTGGATGTTCCTCTTGCCTGGGATCGGCGCGGCACGCCGTCGGTGGCGCAACCTAGCACAGCTTGTGGGTGGCGCCAGTGACGAATTGTATACAAAGATTGGATTTCATGACGCACTCGGCCGTGCGATGGTCTAGCATCGCACGGGCCGTTTTCGGCCCATCGCGTTGACCGCGTCCCGCAACCAAAAGATCACCCTATCGCCCGATGACCGACCCGATTGCCGATGGCGCGTCCGAAGCGCGCAAGCCCCTTGCCGCCGGTCTTGCCGCGACCTGGGGGGCGCAGTTGATCGGCACCATCGCGGTGTTCGGCGTGCCGGTCTTGGCCCCGGAAATCGCCCCGGAGATGGGCGTCGAGGCGACCCTGGTCGGGGTCTACGTTGCCGTCACCTACTTCACGGCCCAGGTTGTCGGCCTGTTGACCGGCGGCCTGATGGACCGCTACGGCGCGCTGCGTCTGTCCCAGGTCTCCTGCCTCCTGGCGGCGGTGGGGATTTGCTTGTTGTTTCCGGCCTCGCCCTGGATCGCACTGTTGGCGGCGATGGCCATGGGGGCCTGCTATGGGCCGCTCAATCCAACCAGTTCGATGATCCTTCGCGGCCTGGCGTCGGACCGGCGCCAGCCGCTGGTGTTTTCCATCAAGCAGACCGGCGTGCCCATGGCCGGCGTGCTGGTCGGGGTGCTGTTGCCGATGCTGACCCTGGAGTTCGGCTGGCGTATCGCCTTCGGTCTGTTCGCGGCATTGGGCCTGATCGTCGCCCTGGCGTTGCAGCCGATCCGCGAGACCTTCGACCAGGGGCGCAATAGGGACGGCGGGCGCCCGCCGATCAGGATTGTCCAACCGCTGAGCCTGGTGCTGGGTGACCGCAAGCTCCGCGCCCTGACGATCATCGGGTTCGCCCTTGCCGGGGCGCAGATCTGCGTCGCCGCGTTTTACGTGCTTTATCTGACCCAGGTTCAGGGCTTCAGCCTGGTCGAGGCGGGGGTCATCTACGCGGTGGTCCAGGCCGGGGGGGTCGGCGGCCGGATCATGTGGGGCGGCGCGGCGAAACAGATCATGTCGCCGACCGCGGCCCTGGTCACGGTCAGTCTGTTGATCTGCGGCCTGTTCATCGCCGTTGCCCTGATGACCCCGGCCTGGCCCTATTGGACGACGATCGCCCTGTCCTTGATCTTGGGTCTGACCAGTTTCGGGTGGAACGGCGTCTGGTTGTCGGAAATCGCCGACCTTGCCCCAGCGGACCGGATTGGCGATGCCACGGGCGGCGCGCAGTTCGTGATGTTCGGCGGGGTGACGTTGTTGCCGCCCCTGTTCGGCGCCCTGGTCGGCCTTGCCGACAGCTATGTCCCGCCGTTCATCGCCGCGGGCCTGTTCGTCGCCCTGATCGCCGGCTACCTGGCGTTTGTGCGCTGGACCGGCTCGGCTACACGGTAAGGCGGTCGCGGTCGGGTTTTCGCCAATCTGCCCTTGGCGGCTGGTGCGGGCGCGAGCGATGGGCTATTAAAGGCACGACGTCCCGCACATGGGGAGAGAGGACGAATGGCCGAAGCTCAGGCCGAAATGGGAATGCAGCGCCTCTTGCTGGTCGAGGACGACCCGCCGTTGGCGCGCGTCTATCAGGAATACCTGAAACCGGAACCCTTCGAGGTGGTTCATGCCGATACCGGCAAGAAGGCCTTCAAGGCGTTGGCCGATGGTCGTTTCGACGCCCTGGTCCTGGACGTGCAACTGCCGGATATGAGCGGGCTTGATATCCTCAAGCAGGTCATGGCCGACGGGTCCGACATGGCCGTCGTGGTGATCACGGCCCATGGTTCGATCAACATGGCGGTTGAGGCCATGCGCGAGGGCGCGTCGGACTTCCTGATGAAACCGTTCACCGCCGAGCGTTTGATCTTCACCCTGCGCAATGCCCTGGAACGTCAGGAACTGAAGGGCATCGTCCAGACACTGCAACAAGACTTCGCGACCGGCGAGTATTGCGGGTTCATCGGCAAGTCGTCGCCCATGCAGGCGGTATACCGGATCATCGACAATGTTTCTTCGTCCAAGGCGACGGTCTTCATCACCGGCGAATCAGGGACCGGCAAGGAAGTTTGCGCCGAAGCGATCCATGAAAAATCGTCGCGTTCCGGGCGCCCGTTCATCGCGCTGAACTGCGGCGCGATCCCTCAGGAACTGATGGAAAGTGAGATTTTCGGCCATGTGAAAGGGGCGTTTACCGGCGCCCATGCCAACCGCGACGGCGCCGCGACCTTGGCCGACGGCGGCACCTTGTTCCTTGACGAAATCTGCGAAATGGACTTGTCGCTTCAGGTCAAGCTGCTGCGTTTCATCCAGACCGGCGGATTCCAAAAGGTCGGCAGTTCGAAGCAGGAAAACGTCGATGTCCGCTTCGTTTGCGCCACCAACAAGGACCCTTGGAAAGAAGTTGAAAAGGGCCGGTTCCGCGAAGACCTCTACTACCGTCTACATGTCATCCCGATCCACCTGCCGCCGCTCAAGGACCGGGACGACGATGTCCGCGACATCGCCAATCACTTCCTGCGCCTGTTCGCGGGAGAGGAAGGCAAGGCTTTCGATGGGTTCAGCGCCGGTGCCATGGACCGGATTGCGACCTATGGATGGCCGGGCAACGTGCGCCAGTTGCAGAACGTTATCCGCAACGTGGTCGTGCTCAACGACGGGAACGAAGTCGAAGATTGGATGATCCCGCCGCCGGTGGATTCCGCCGACCGGCCCGCTCTGCAAGCCGTGCCGACGGCGGATGCCGCGCCCGCCCAGCCAGCGGTGAAGCCGAACACCGACGCGATCGCGGTTCGCCCGCTCTGGCAGGTCGAACAGGAATTGATCAACGAAGCGATCCGGGTCTGTGACGGCAATGTTTCGCGCGCCGCTGCGATGCTGGAACTCAGCCCCTCGACCGTCTACCGCCGCCTGCGCGAAGCGGAAGAAAAAGCCGGCGCGGCAAAGCCCTAGGACACCCGGGTCGATCTGAAAACGCCTTAGATCGCCTCCGGCGGGCCTTGGTCCGCCGATTGCGCCGCGACGGCGCGGGCCCGGTCCATCAGGCAGCCTTCAACCCCGGACCAGGCCGTTTCCAGGTCGGCCATGTCTTTCGACAGACGCGCCACGTCGCCCGCCAGACCGGCGCTTTCCACCTGGGCCGCGGCTGTCCGGACATGGCGGGCGCCGAAGGTCGCCGCGCTGCTTTTCAGGGCATGGGCCTGTTTCGCGGCGGCGGCGCCGTCGCCCGCGGCCAAGGCCTCGTTCAAGACGGCGATCCGCTCACGCCCGGTGCTCAAGAAGACCTCCGCCAGTTCCGGGACCAGGGTCGGCGCGGTATCGCGGGCCAGCGCCGTCAGGCAATCCAGATCGATGGGGTCGTTGCCGGCCAATGTCATAGGGGCCTCCTGTGGCGGGACGGCCTGCCGGTCGACACCGGATCAGCGGCCGATGGCGTAGCCCTGCATGAAGCGTGGATTGGCCGCCGCCTTCAGCAGGCCGTCTTCCTTGCAGGCCGCCGTCATTCGACCGATCGACCAGTCCTCGTCCATTTCCAATATGTGTCCCCGGCGCACCAGTTCCTTCTGCGTTGCCGCCGGGAACCGACCTTCGATCACCAAATGGCCCGGGTCCCAATGGCGCGGATAGAAGGACGACGGGAAATGCTTGGTATGGAAGGCGGGCGCGTCGATCGCCTGCTGCATGTTCAAGCCATAATGGACCTTGCGCAGGAAATAGGCCAGCGCCCATTGGTCCTGGCTGTCGCCGCCGGGAGTGCCGAACGGCATCCAGGCCTTTCCGTCGCGCAGGGCGAACCCGGGGCTGAGGGTCGTGCGCGGCCGTTTCTTCGGCTCCAGGCGGTCCTGCTTGGTCTCGTCCAGCCAATACATCTGGCCGCGATTGGTCAGGCAGAAACCCAGGCCCGGGATCGCCGGATTGCTCTGCAGCCAGCCGCCGGACGGCGTGCCGGAAACCATGTTGCCGTCCTTGTCGATGATATCGAAATGGCA
>JANQIJ010000414.1 GCA_028282185.1 Rhodospirillales bacterium | reverse complement strand
ATATTCGAAAAGGCTTCCGGCGCGATCAGGCGCCCCTGGGTTTCGACGTTCAGTTCAAAGGCCGAGGGGTCGGGCACCGGCAACTGGTTGAGGATGCCCGACGCCACCTGGACGTTGTTCTGGCGCAGCGCCTGCACGACCTCGCCGGCGGTCAGGTCGAAACTGGCGACCCGTTCCGGATCCAACCAGATGCGCATGGAATAGGCCCGTTCGGCGAAGACCCGGGCCTCGCCGACGCCGGGAATACGTGCCAGACGGTCGATGATCTGGGTTCGGGCGTAGTTCGAGATGTAGAGCTGATCGCGCGACCCGTCCGGCGACAACAGGTGGATCACCATCATCAGGTCGGGCGTGCTTTTCCGGACCGTGACACCCAGTCGGCGGACGTCCTCCGGCAGGCGGGCCTCGGCAATCGCGACTCGGTTCTGCACCAGCACTTGGGCGAAATCCAGGTCGGTCCCCAGTTTGAAGGTCACCGTCAGGTTGAGCACCCCATCGCCAGTCGATTCCGACTTCATGTACAGCATGCCTTCGACGCCGTTGATTTCCTGTTCCAGCGGCGTCGCCACGGTGTCGGCGATGGTTTCCGCCGAGGCCCCGGGATAGGTGGCCGTGACCTGGATGGTCGGCGGTGCGATTTCCGGGTATTGGGCAACCGGCAAACTGAAGTAGGCGATCGCCCCCAACAGGGTCACCAGCACCGAGACCACGGTCGCGAAAATCGGGTGGTCGACGAAGAAATGTGTGAATTTCATGGGTTTAAGACCCGGTGTTCGGTGTGATGCTGCCGTCCGGATTTAGGGTCGCTGGCTTGGGGATCACCTTTCCGCCCGGCCGGGCCCGTTGGATGCCGTTGACGATCACCAAATCATCTTCCGCCAGGCCGCCTCGGATCACGCGGAAACCTTCGTGAAGCGGTCCGAGGTCGACCGGCTTGCCGCTGACCGTGCCTTCGTTGTCGACCGTCAAGACGATCTTCTTGCTTTGATCCGACAGCACGGCGGCATCCGGGATCAGGATCGCTTCGTATTCATCGGAACCCGGCAAGCGCAAACGGCCGAACACGCCAGGCGTGAGGAAGCCCGAGGGGTTGTCGAAGGTTGCCTGGCCGCGGATCGTCGCCGTATCGGTCGATAGTTCATTGTCGACGAAGCTCATGCGCCCTTCCCAACGAAACTCGTCTTCGTCCATCAACCGGACGAAGACCGGGTTGTTTTTCTCCCGCGAGGATTCGCGCTGGCCGGAGAAATGCAGGCGCGAGTACTTCAGGAACTCGGCTTCCGACGCGGAGAAGGTAAAGCGGATCGGGTCGAGCGAAACGATGGTCGTCAACAGCGATGATTGGGCCGTGCCCCCCTGCACAAGGTTGCCGATATCGATGCGCGCGTCCGAGACCCGGCCTGAAATAGGCGCCTTCACCTGACTGAATTCCAGGTCGAGGTCGGCCAAGCGGACCTGAGCCCTGGCCGATTGAACCTCGGCCCGCGCCGTTTCCAGTTCGGCCCGCCGCTGGTCGAAGATTTCCCGGGAAATCGTCGATCGCTTGACCAACTGCTCGCCCCGCTTGAATTCCCGTTCCGCCAAGCGGACACGGGTTTCCGCGGCTTCAAGGGCGGCCTGGGCGACGGCCATCTGGGCTTCGAAGGGACGGGGGTCGATGACGAAAAGTAACTGGCCCTTTTCAACCAGTTGACCGTCCTTGAAGTGCACCGATTCCAAAAAGCCGGAGACACGGGCCCGAATCTCAACCCGTTCAGTTGCCTCGAAACGGCCGGTGTATTCGTCCCAGTCGACGATTTTCTTGACCAGAGGCTTTGCGACAGTGACGGGAAGGGGGCCTTGCTGGGCCGGGGCCGGCGGCGAAATCAGCAGGACCAGAACGCCCAGGGCGGCGGCGATCGCTGCGCCCTTTGATCCGTTGGTAAGTAAGGTGCGCATGCGATCCTCCGGGGCTTTCTCGATCAGGCTTCGGCTTTCGATCCGCCGCGGCATGCCGGTGAGGCCATGACAGCGCCGCCGCGGGCCTGCCATTCGTCGGCCGTATGGGTTTGCATCGACAACGCGTGAACCGGTCCCGCCAACTCATCGGCCAAGACGGTATTCACCGTCTGGTGGCGGCGGACCCGGTTCTGCCCGGCGAAACGGTCCGACACGATGACCAGCTTGAAATGGCTTTCCGTCGCCGGGCCCGCGTGCATGTGGCTTTCGTTGATCACCTCGAGATGCCGAGGGCTGAGGGAGTCCGCCAGTTTTCGCTCGATGTCGCTTTGAATCGTCACGGTTTCCGTTCCTTCACTGGGACAAGGCGCCCGGCCCCTTGGCGGCGCTGCGCAAAGGGTAACTTAGGGACCTTGAACGGACCCGGCAAGTTTTCCCCGAATGGCCCGGTTTTCCCCATGTTGGCGGCTTGCTCTCGACCCCGCGACAAGTTATTCATGCCGTTCCGAACCATCGGGGCCGTCACCGGCAACCGCGCGTCGACAAGAGGCGCGTCAATCGCCGTCTCGGACCCTCATCCGCATCGGGAGAATTTCATGACGGCAGCAGACTCCGGCTCGGCGACGCAAGCGGTGGCGCAACCCGCGGTTTCTCGTCTGGACCTTGCGAACGCCTTGCGTTTTCTGGCGGCGGACGCCGTGCAAAAGGCCAATTCCGGCCACCCGGGGATGCCCATGGGCATGGCCGACGCCGCGACCGTGCTGTTCACGCGGTTCATGAAGTATGATGCGGCGGCGCCCGATTGGCCCGACCGCGACAGGTTCGTGCTGTCCGCCGGACACGGTTCGATGCTGCTCTATGGATTGCTCCATCTCACCGGCTATGACGGGATGCCGATGAGCGAGTTGGAGAACTTCCGCCAGCTCGGCTCGAAGACGGCCGGCCATCCGGAATTCGGCCATGCACCGGGGATCGAAACCACGACCGGGCCACTGGGCCAGGGCATTGCCACAGCCGTTGGCATGGCGCTTGCCGAACGCCTTTTGAACGCCCGCCACGGCGACGACCTGGTCGATCACTATACCTATGTGATCGCCGGCGATGGCTGCTTGATGGAAGGCATCAGCCACGAAGCGATCTCGCTGGCCGGGCACCTTCAGCTGTCGAAGTTGATTGTTTTGTGGGACGACAATGAAATTTCCATCGACGGCGGCACGAATCTCTCCGTTTCCGATGACCAGCAGGCAAGGTTTCGGGCCTCTGGCTGGGACACGCGGGCGGTCGATGGTCATGATCCGGATGCCGTGGCCAAGGCGATCGCCGACGCGCGGGAAACCGAACGGCCGTCGTTGATCGCCTGTAAGACGGTGATCGGCCACGGCGCGCCGAACAAGCAGGGCACGGCTTCGACCCATGGCGCGCCTTTGGGCGATCAGGAAATCGCCCTGGCGCGTGACAAAATGGGATGGCCCTATGCACCGTTCGACATTCCCGATGACGTGCTGTCGGTCTGGCGCGCGGCGGGCGCGCGGGGCACACAGGACCGTCAGGCCTGGGAAAGGCGTCTCGCCGCCTACCCGCGGGCCGAAGAATTTCGTCAGGCACAGGCGGGCGAATTGCCCGACGGCTGGAAGACGGCAATTG
>JANQIJ010000136.1 GCA_028282185.1 Rhodospirillales bacterium | reverse complement strand
GACCGTCGTGGGCGACTTCCATGTCGTCGAACCGGGCAACCGTCGGCTCGCCGATGCCCAGCGCCGACGGTTGGCCGATTTCGTCCGGGCTGGGCTCGCGGCAGATCGGCGCGGCGCCGAAGCCGGGGACGTCGCCTGGCCGGAGCTCCAGCGAGGCCTTGTCGCCGACCAGTTCCCGGCGGGCGGCGTTGTAGGCGTCCGACAGCAGGACATCCATGGGCACGTCGATGAAGTCCGGGTCGCCGTAGAACTTTTCCCGGTCGGCGAAGGCCAGTTTGGCGCATTCGACCACCGTATGGACGAAGTCGGGCCCGGTATAGGGCATGGCGCCGATGTCGAAGCCTTTCAGCAGGGCCAGCTGTTGCAACAGGGCCGGCCCCTGACCCCAGGGGCCCGTCTTGCAGACGGTGTAGTTCAGGTAATCGTAGGTCAGCGGCGCCTCGACGGTCGCCCGCCAATGAGCCATGTCGTCGCCGGTCATGAAACCGGCGTGACGCTCGCCGGAGGTGTCCATCACCGGCTGGCGCATGAAAGTGTCGATCGCTTCGGCGACGAAGCCCTTGTACCAAGCGTCGTGGGCGGCGTTGATTCGCGCTTCGCGGCCGCCGTTGGCGGCCTCGGCTTCGGCCAGAATGCGCCGGTAGGTGGCGGCCATCGCCTCGCTCTTGAACAGCGTCCCTGGCGTCGGCACGCGGCCGTTCTTGAGCCAGAGATCCGCCGAGGTCGTCCACTCCGTTTCGAACATCGGCTTGATCGTGGCAATCGTATTGCAGATGTTGGGGACCAGGGCGTACCCGTTTTCGGCGAAGTCGAGGGCCGGCTGTAGGACATCGCGCAGTTCCATGGTGCCGAAATCGCGCAACATCGTCAGCCAGGCGGAAAACGCGCCCGGGACCACCGCCGCCAGATGTCCCGTGCCCGGCATGATGTCCAGGCCCATGGCCTTGTGATTTTCGATCGTCGCGCCGGCGGCGGAAACGCCCTGGCCGCAGATCACCCGCGTGGTGTCGTCATCGGCGCAATGGATGATGATCGGCGCGTCGCCGCCGGGGCCGTTCAAATGCGGTTCGACGACCTGTAGGGCGAAGCCGGTCGCGACCCCGGCGTCGAAGGCGTTGCCGCCCTTTTCCAAGATCGCCATGCCGGCCGCCGTGGCCAGCCAATGGGTCGCGGTCACGACACCGAAGGTGCCGAGGATTTCAGGACGTGTGGTAAACGGCTGGGTCGCGGTCATGGTCGGTATCCATTCGTTCAGGGGGCGGGCAGGGGGAGGCGGGGCATGATCGATCCGATTAATCGGGATGGGGCCGTCGGACCCGTGGAAAACGCAAGGGTGCTCCGACACGGCGCCGGCAAAAGTCTCGGCGGTCGGCGGCAGGCGACGTCGTCAATTGCTATGGGTCAATTGGTATGGTTTTGTATGTCTAGACGGCATGCCTGATATAAAAATTATAGCATTAAAATTATAGCATTTAAGTCAAGCTGCATTCCGCCGCGGCACAATTTTGGCCGCCGGATGGGCCAGGGGCCGGGCGCATCGACCACGTGGCGGAGCGGCGAGATCGCCGGTGTCCCGTCATCCATCGCCAAGGGCGGCTCTTTTTGCTTGAGTTCGTTCCAGCGTCAGCGGAACATGACAGTTTGAAAAAAACCGATATCAGGGAGACGACGAAATGAAAACAATCTTCACCGGGGCTGCGGCGGCTGTCGTCGCATTGGCGGCGGGCGTCCTTTCTTCCCAGCCGGTTCATGCGGCCGGTCACGGCATGGCGCCGAAATGCGATACGGCCAAGCTGATCGTACCGTGGAAAGCCGGCGGCGGCACGCATGTGATTTTTTCGATCTTCGAAAAGACGATCCAGAGCATGGACGTCAAGCCGAAGATCCAGGTGGTCACGGTCCCGGGGCAGGGCGGGAACAAGGGCGCCAAGGAAGCGGCCAAGGCCAAGCCGGACGGCTGCACCCTGTTCGCCATCCACCAGAGCGCGATCACCAGCTATCTGAATGGCCGGATCAAGTTCCATTTCGACAATTTCGAAACCGTCGCGCTGCTGACCTCGACGCCGGACATCGTCGGCGCCGCGGGCAATGTCCCGTGGAACAGCTTCGCCGATCTGAAAAAGGCTGCCATGGCCGCGCCGGAGACGCTGAAGACCGGCGCGACCTTCGGTTCGACCAGCCAGTTCATGTGGCTTTTGATGGAAAGCCTGACGGGCATGAAGTTCAAGTACGTGCCTTATGACGGCACGCGTCAGCGGATGACGGCGCTGCTGTCCGGCGCCATTCAGTTGGGCACGCTGAACGTGGCCTCGGGTCGCAAGTATCTTGAGGGGGGTGAGTTGAAGGCCTTTGCCATCGCCGCCAACGAACGGTCCAAGCACCTGCCGAACCTGCCGACGCTGAAGGAGCTGGGTGTCGATATGGAATACGCGCTGAAGCGCGGCATCGTCGCGCCGAAGGGGACGCCGAAGGACATCGTCGTCCATTGGTCCAAGGTCTTCAAAAAGGCCGCCGAGAATCCCGATCTGATGAAACAGATGGATGCCAAGGGCACGGACGTGGCCTGGGTCGGCCCGGATGACTATCGCAAGTGGGCCGACAAGACTTTCAAGGAACACAAAGGCGTCGCCGTGAAGATCGGCATGTACAAGGGCAAATAGGCCTCAAGGGGCGGCCTGGTCTTGCGGGCCGCCCCGTCGCGTTCCCGTGAATTCCATTCACTCGAGGACACCATGGCGCGGATGAACCGTGACGTATACGCGGCAATCTTTTTGCTCGTCTTCACGGGCGTCATGTTCTGGGCCAGTTTCGATATTCGAGAACCCGATTACGGCGTCTTGCCCCCATCGGTCTGGCCAAGGGTCATCTTGGGCGTCCTGGGGCTGCTGTCCTTCGTCTTTCTCGTTCACGCGCTTCGCCAGGACCCGGACGCCATTGAACGGGCTGATGGCGAGCCGACGACGCTCGGCGGCTGGATTGCCTATTGGCGCAATCCGATCGTCTGTTTCATCCTGTTTACCGGATACCTGACATTGATCCCCCTGATCGGGATGCTGTCCGCGGGTATTTTGTTCGTCTTCAGCCTGTTGACGGCCCTGGGCGGGTGGCAGCCCAGACAGTTGTTCCTCCACGCATGTATCGCGGGGGTCGCCGTTGGCGGCATGTGGTCGATCTTCACCTTCGGCTTGAACGTGTTGCTGCCGACCGGCGAATGGACGGGTTTTTGAGGCGCGGCCGATGATCATCGAAAACGTTGGTCTCGCCTTCGGGGAAATCCTCAATGTCACGACCCTGATGCTCATGCTGGTCGGCGTCGCCGCGGGGCTGATTGCCGGCGCCATCCCCGGTTTCACCATCGCCATGGCGGTGGTTTTGACGCTGCCGTTTACATTTTCCATGCCGGCGACGCAGGGTCTTGCGACAATGATCGCGGTTCTCGTCGGCGGTCTTTCCGGAGGGCTGATGGCCGGTATTCTGACCGGGATACCCGGGACCCCGTCATCCGTCGCGACGACCTTCGACGGCTTCCCCATGGCCCGGGGCGGGAAGCCGGGGTTGGCCCTGGGGCTGGGCGTGTGGTCGTCGTTCTTCGGGGGAATCATCTCGGCGGTGCTGCTGGTCACCTTGGCGCCGCAACTCGCCAAGGTCGGGCTGGAGTTCCAGCCCTGGGACTTTTTCATGCTGGTGATGTTCGCCCTGACCATCACCGCCAGCCTTTCCGGCAAGCATTTGATCAAGGGCCTGATCGCCGGCGCCCTGGGCCTGTTCGTCCGCACCGTCGGCGAGGACGAAGCCGTGGGCATGCCGCGCTTTGATTTCGGATCGGAAATGCTCTTGAGCGGGTTCGATTTCATCGCCGTGTTGATCGGGTTGTTCGCATTCTCTCAGCTTTTGAACGACGTGCGCGATCCGGTATTGGCGCGCAAGTCCCTGTCTGAGAAAGGCACCATCCAGGCCCGCATCGAGCATTGGGCCGCGGTCAAGGAAATCATGGGGCGAAAGCTGCTGTTGCTGCGTTCGTCCCTGATCGGCACGTTCACCGGTATCCTGCCCGGCGCCGGCGGAAGCGTCGCCAACATCCTGGCCTACGACCAGGCACGCAAGGCGTCCAAGGAACCGGAACGTTTCGGCAAGGGGACCCCGGAAGGCATCATCGCCCCGGAGAGTTCGAACAACGCCACCGAAGGGGGGGCGCTGATCATCCTGATGGCGTTGGGGATTCCCGGCGACGTGACGGCGGCGGTGATGCTGGGCGCGTTGCTGATCCATGACATCATCCCAAGCCCGACCTTCATCGCGGAAGAACCGGTGCTGGCCTATTCGATCTTCATCTCGTTCTTCCTGGCCAACTTCATCATGCTGGGCATGCAGTCCGGGATGTTGAGGGTCTTCATCCTGGTGACCAAAATCCGCATGTACATGCTGGCATCGGTTATCCTGGGATTCTGCGGGATCGGCGTTTTTGCCCTGAACAATGTCGATACCGACCTTTGGACGCTCTTGTGGTTCGGTATCCTGGGGTTCATCATGCGCCACTTCGGGTTTCCTCTGGCGCCGATGATCCTGGGTGTGGTTCTGGGCAACTACGCGGAGTTGAACCTGTCCAGGGCCATGGCGATCACCACGGACATCTCGCCGTTTTTCACCCGGCCTTGGTCGTTGTTCTTCATGATCATCGCCGTGTTCTCGGCAATGTTTCCCTGGTTCCAGGCGGTTCGCGGTAAGTCGAAATGGACCCTGTTCTACCTCCCGGCGGCCTGCTTCGCCCTTACCTTGCCGCTGGCCATGATGGCGGTCCAGAACGACAGCCTGCCGCGCGGCGTCATCGCCGTGATCGTCGCTGCTTTCGGCGCCTATACGTTGTGGAAGCGGGCCAAGGGCGGCTGGAAGCTGGATGCTTACGATGGGCACGATCTGAAGGAAGGGTGATCGCGCCAACAGCGGCGAGGAGATGCCGTCGTCGGGCGCTGAGCCGGCCGATCGTCGGGCCGTGTCACGGTTTGGCAGGAAGACGCGATGGGCGACTAAACCAGGGTTTCCGACCGTTCGCGGACTTTGCCCACGGCGTCGTCGATATCCCCGGTCGCGCTGGCGATTTGGTTGACGCTGTCGGAGATTTCCGTGACCGCCTTCGAGGTCGCCTGCATGTTGGCCGATACCTCTCGGGTGACGCTGTCCTGTTCTTCCACCGCCGAAGCGATCGTTGCCGATATGTCGTTGATCCGGCCGATGGTTTCGCCGGCCGAGGCGATGACTGAGACGGCTTCCTGGGTCGCGCTTTGAACGGTGTTGATTTGATTGCGGATTTGATCCGTCGCCTTGCTGGTCTGATTGGCCAGGTTCTTGACTTCCGACGCAACCACGGCGAAGCCCTTGCCGGCTTCGCCGGCACGCGCCGCCTCGATCGTGGCGTTCAGCGCCAGAAGATTGGTCTGCTCGGCGATGTCGTTAATCAGATCGATGACCTCGCCGATCTGGCCGGCTGATTCGGACAGGCCGGACACGATCTCGTTGGTTTTTCGGGCCCGTTTCACCGCTTCGTTCGATGTTTCGACGGCGACCGACAACTGCTGGCTGATTTCCGACACCGATGCTGACAGTTGCTCGGTGCTGGATGCAACGGACTGCACGGATTGAGAGGTCTCGGCGGCGGCGGCGGCGGCGGTTGTCGCCCGTTCGGTGGCGCCGGAGACGGAATGGTTGATGACATCCAGGTCCTTTTGAATTTGCGTCTGGACGCTCAAACGGCGCCGGCGTTCCAGAATCCGTTCGGTGATGTCGGTGGCGAACTTGATGACCTTGAAGGTCTTTCCGGCCGCGTCCGTGATCGGGGTGTAGATGGCTTGAATCCAGACCTCGTTGCCGCCCTTGCCGATGCGTTTGTATTCTGCGGTCTTGTGCTTGCCCGCGGCAAGGTCGGTCCAATGCTGCCGATAATCCGCCAACTCCCGTTCCTGGGCCTCGACAAACATGGAATGGTGCCGGCCTTGAATTTCCTCCAGGGCATAGCCCATGGCGTTTAGGAAGTTCTCATTGGCGGTGATGATGGTTCCGTCCGTTTCGAATTCGATTACCGCCTGCGTCAGATTGATGGCCCTGATCTGGCCTTCGAATTCGGCGAAGCGCAGCTTATGTTCGGTGATGTCGGTGGCGAATTTAACGATCTTATAGGGCTTGCCGCCGGCGTTCAGGATCGGGTTGTAGCTTGCCTGGATCCAGATCTCCGTGCCGTCTTTGCGGATTCGGCGGTATTCCGCTGACCGGAACCCGCCTTTCGCCAATTGCGGCCAGAACTTCTTGTATTCGGCGCTTTCGGCCTCCGCCGGATCGATGAAGATCCGGTGATGCTTGCCTTTGATCTCGGCAAGGGCATAGCCCATCGCGTTCAGGAAGTTCTCGTTCGCTGTGATAATCGTTCCGTCTAATTCAAACTCAATAATTGCCTGCGAGTGGCTGATGGCGTCCAGCTTCGCTTTGTGTTCCGAGTTCGCGCTCCCGAACATTTATCTTATCTCCTCTTGTGCAATAACTTGAGATGTCCGAGACGCGCTCGGATGCACCCGTTGACCCTCGAATCGCGGTATCAAATGCCGCAACAAGCGAATCCCAGTGACCAAGGTCACGTGAACCACGGTTGATTGCTGGGCCGTCCTTCGTTGAACGGCGACATGGCCGTAAACTCGCGTCCAAAGAAAACGAGTTCTTCCTTGTTGTAAACGCCGTTTTCTTGTCTGCGGAGCATTTTTGTCCTGACGGTGTAGGAAATTTCAATTGGCGTCGTGGGGCGAAGCGAAATAGGGTTTCTTCGAACTGAAACAACGACCACTCCCATAGCTGAACAGTAGACTCACCGACGATGCCAGAGACATACGCCTGGGCGCCCGATATCTACGATGCCCTGAAGCAAATGGACGTGCGCCAAATCGCTTACGTGCCAGACGCCGGGCACGCCCGGCTGTTGAAACTTTGCGAAGCCGATAATGCCATGCGCATGGTGCCGCTGACCACGGAAGAAGAGGGCGTCTCATTGGCCGCCGGCGCCTGGCTCGGCGGCGAACGGGCGGTCATGCTGATCCAGTCGTCCGGCGTCGGCAATTGCATCAACATGATCTCGCTCGCCAACACCTGCCGGTTTCCGCTTCTCATGGTGATCTCCATGCGGGCCCAACATCGTGAATTCAATCCCTGGCAGAAACCCATGGGCCAGGCGACCCGCCCGGCGCTGGAGGCCATGGGCGTGACCGTCACCGAGGTCGATGATCCGGACCAGGTCGGTCGGGAAGTGCGCTCGGCCGGTGAACAGGCCTACGGCTGGCCGGACATGATGGCGGTGCTGCTGCACCAGTCGCTGATGCCGGTCAAGACGTTCGGCAAATAGGCGCGGGAGAACGGGACATGGATCATACACGCGCCGATGCTTATAAACTGCGCCGCCGCGAGGTCGCCAAGACGATCCTTGACGGCCGCGATGACGATTTCCTGGTGGTCACGGGCTTGGGCTCGCCCAATTGGGACGCCACGGCGGCGGGCGACCATCCGCTGACCTTTCCGTTGTGGGGTGCCATGGGCGGTGCCGCGACCCTGGGGTTGGGGCTTGCCCTGGCCCAGCCCGACAAACGGGTCATGGTGATGACCGGGGACGGTGAGATGTTGATGGCCATGGGGTCTTTCGCGACGATTATGGCGAAGGCGCCGGACAATCTGGCGGTCGTTGTCTTCGACAATGAACGCTACGGCGAAACCGGCATGCAGGCGACCCATACGGCCGGGCCCGTCGACCTGGTGGCGGTGGCCAAGGCCTGCGGCTTTCCCGTCGCCCAACAGGTGGTGGCGGAGGCTGAGTTGCAGACGGCAATTCCGATCATCAGGGAAGCCCCCGGCCCGGTCTTCGTCGACATCAAGGTGCGGGCCGAGGATTTGCCCTTTGTCCTGCCGTCCAAGGACGGAGTGCATCTGAAGAACCGGTTTCGGGAAAGGCTTTTGGGGCCGGAAAGCCTGCTTTAGGGAGAACGCCGTGAACAACGATCTCGCGGGTGTCCATGCCTGTATCCAGGCCTATTTCGACGGCTTGTACGAAGGTGATTGCGGTCTTCTGTTCGATCTCGCCTTCGATCCGGCGGCGCGGATGTATGCGGCCGACGTGGCCGGTGAACGTATAGAATGGGACATGGCGCAGTTTCGTGCGGTGATCGAAGGTCGCAAGTCGCCGGCGGAAACCGGGTATCCGCGTAAGGAGCGGATCGTCGCCATCGATTTTGCCGGGCCGGATACGGCCCTGGTCAAGGTCGAGGTTCTGGTCGGCAAGCGCGACTTCACCGATCAATTGAACCTGTTGCGCATCGATGGAACCTGGAAGATCATTTCCAAGGTCTATTGTCTGAGCCGCGAATTCGAAACGAAAGAACAGACGGAAGCCGCCGCAAGCGGATGAGGTCACGCGAACAATTGTCGACGGATAAGGGGAGGACACCATGGGCGATCTCACGCGCTACCAAATGACGATTGACGGCGAGGCCTGCGACCCGCTGTCGGGCGAATGGTTCGAAACCGCCAATCCCTATACCGGTGCCGCCTGGGCGGAAATTCCCCGCGGCAACGCCGAAGACGTGGACCGGGCGGTTCAGGCGGCAAAGGCCGCGGCCCCGGGATGGCGCAAG
>JANQIJ010000099.1 GCA_028282185.1 Rhodospirillales bacterium | reverse complement strand
CGGTTTAATGTTTGAGGTGGAGCTGTCCGGCGGCTGTCAATTGATCTCGTGGGCTTCCAGGAACAGGGCCTGGGACAGGCTGTCGAAGAACTGTTGATAGGGCTTGGGGTCACTGACCGCCGTAATGTTGTGCTGGGCGCTGGCGCGAACAACGGTTTGTGTTTCGCCGTGCCGGCGCGCGGTGACCGTCATTTTAAGCAGGTAGTTCCCCGCCTTGGTAGCGCTGACCAGGCCCAGGGTCTTGTCCACCCTGTCCACCGTAAAGCCCAGGTCCTGCAACGAGGCGACCATCGTGCGAAGCGTCAAGGCCTGGTCGGTGGTGTCGAAGGCGCGGGTCTGGATTGCCCGCAGGGCCACTTGCGATTTGTCCATGGCCAGGATCTGCTGCCGGGAATCGGTCTGGCAGGCGGACAGGAGGGCCATCGAGGCGACGGCGGCAAGCAGGAGGAGAGGCGACGTGAAAAGACCGTTCTTCATCAGATTCCATGTGCTTCCAAAAAGAGGGATTGAGCCAGCTTGTCGAAAAAGTCTTGATAGATCGCGGGGTCGCGCACCGGTTCGGCAAAGGTAAACCGGGCGTCATGGCCGCGGCGAATGTCCTGAAAGGTCGCGCGCACCACCGTTCTGTCACGTGCAATGGGGCGGGTCGTCACGGTGACGCGGATGTCTCGGCCCAGAAACCATCCCTTGCCCTTTCCAGTGCCCTTCGAGCCCGAGACCAACCCCGCGCTGCGCTCTGTTTCTTCCAACTTGAAGCCAAGATCCTGCAACACGGCGACGACGGCGTTTAGAATTTGCACCTCGTCACCGGTGTCGAAACGGCGGCTGTCGAGGCCACGCTGCTGTGTCGAGCTCACCGTGGGGGTAAAAGCCTCTTCGGCCGTGCCCGTTGTCTGGCAGGCCGCCAGGCACAAACAGATCAAGAACGCCTTCGCGGGCGTCGCCAAGTGGCGCGTAAGAGGCTTCATGGTCAAAAGCTGCTGTAGCGGTAGGCAAAGTCCCGGACGGCGCTGTTCTCGTCGAACTTGATGATGATGGTCAGGGTGCGCTGCGAGGTCTGTTGGGCGCCCGAGCCGGACTCGTAACCGACACCGGCTCCGCCGCCAACCACGCCGCCGCCGACGCCGGCCCCGCCGAGCAGCAGACCCCGGACGCCACCGCGGCTTTCGGAATAAACCCGGCTGGTGGAAATCTTGTCGTAAACCCAGCTTTCCCGGCGCTGGCCGTCCGTTGTTACCATGTTGGGCGACCCCAGCACGCCGACCACGTCCGCCGACGACATGCCGACCCGGATTTCCCGCTGGACCGTCCCGACGGTGAGTTTATTTCCCTGCGCATGGCTCGCCTGCTCGACGTCCGCCGCGTGTTCCTGGGCGGTTTTACATCCGGCAAGTACCAAGACGGCACAGCAGGCTAGAGCCATGAGGTGTGAAGACCTTCTCATCATCTAATGCTCCTATTGTTTTTTCGCCGGGGCGGCTTCTTCGTTCGCGAGTGACTTTGGCGGTCCGGCTTCATCGTCATAAAGGGCGTCTAGAAACAGAGCTTGCGCAAGGGGGTCGAAAAATCGCTGCTGGTAGAACAGCGGATCGTCCACTTGGTGGTAGGTCTTCACTTGGTGCTGCGTGCGAATGTTGGCGTTTGCCCGGACTGAGGTGGCCGTCGTTCCCTTGGGGGTGACCGAGGCCGTCAGATTGAGTTTCGCCAGCTTGTTACCGGTCACCACGCCGGCTTCCGGTTCGACCGTGGTAATGGCGTAACCCAAGTCCTGCATAACCGCGATGACCGAGCGAAACACCTTGGCCGTGTCCGGCGTCTCGAAATTCCGGTGCTGAATGCTCCGTAGCTCCAGCGCCGATTTCTTGCTGGCGATCAGTTCTTCTTGGGTTGTCTGACAAGCGGAAAGCGCAATGGCGCAGAGGGCCAATGCCACGGGTTTAATCGACGGTCTCATATCCTATTGGCCTCTAGGAACACGCCTTGCGACAATTTATCGAAGAACTGCTGGTAAATTTCCGCATCCGTGATGACTTCCGCGCGCCAAAGGTCGCCATGGTTGTTGGTGATGTGGCGGTCGAAGAAAACACGAACGACCGATGACGCAGGGCCGTTCTTGTTGACCACCAGGGTGACGTTGATCTGCTGGCTTTCGTCATAGATCATTTGATGTTGGGATTGCAGGAGGGCGGCGATCACCACCAAGGCAACCTGCGCCGCGACCTGTCCGCTTTCCACGGCATCCCGTTCCTTCGAACCGGAGAGGACGCCGAATTCCGGAGAGGCGGCCTTGATCGTAAAGCCCAGGTCCTGAAGTGTCGCCGTCGCCGCCTTGATAATCCGCGTGGTCTCCAGCGTATCGAAACTTCTGGACTGCAACGATCTGATCGATGCGATCGTCTGCCCCTCGACCACCGGCGGACCGCCGATTTCCAGAGCATGCTCGTTGTGGTTGACGCAGGCCGTCAGGGTCACGGCCAAGGCCAGGGCGCCACCCCGAAAAATGGATTGCATATGATGATGTTTTTTCAAGGGGCTCCTCCTCCTGTGCTCATTTAACAAGTATGCGCGGGCCGTGTCCATTCCCCTGATTCCGGCTCTTCCGCCCGCCCGGCGCCTGCGCTAGGGTAGCGGCCAATCGACAACCGAAAAATGTTCAGGCCGCGCGAAACCGGGCCAAGGGAGACCAAGACCATGGGACAGGACATCACGCTAACCGCATCGGACGGACATGAGCTGGGGGCCTGCCGGGCGGACCCGGAAGGCGGCGCCGATCGAGGCCCGAGGGGCGGCATCGTCGTCATTCAGGAAATCTTCGGCGTCAACGTGCATATTCGCGACCTGTGTGACCGGTTCGCCAAGCTGGGATATCTCTCCATAGCCCCCGCGCTTTACGACCGGTTCGAGCGTGATTTCCAGGTCGGTTACACGCCCGAGGAAATCGCCAAGGGTCGCGAGCTGAAGGCCATGGGCAACGACGGTTTCGACAATGTCATCCTGGACGTGGAGGCCGCCCGCCAAGTGGCCGCCGAGGCCGGCCGTGTCGGCATCACCGGGTTCTGCTTCGGCCTGCCGCTTGGATTTCCAGGCCGCCAGTTGCTATTACGGCGGCGGCATCCTGCCCCTTGCGGAACCAGTCGGCATCATAACCCCGGTCCGCCAGCAGGTGCTTTGAGCGGGGCAGGTGATTGAGAAACGCCCGCGCACCTTTGTAATCGCTGACTTGCCCGAACTCAGGTGCAGCCAGACAGGCCGTGCGCGCCCGTCGCAGGCCGCATGGAGTTTGGAGTTCAGTCCGCCTTTCGTGCGGCCAATGTCTCGGGAAACATCTCCCATCTTTGCCAGACTGGCGGCAGTCCGGTGGGCTTTGGGGTGAGACGAATCGACCTGCAATTGATCCGGTGGGCCATCTTCGGAAACAAGGCTCGTGAATATCCTGTCGAACACCCCCAGTTCGCTCCAGCGCTTGAACCGGTTGTAAAGCGTCTTGTGCGACCCGTAGGCCGCTGGAGCGTCCTTCCACTGCAGACCCCGCTTCAAAACATGGATGATGCCCGAGATAACGCGACGGTCACCGACACATGGAATGCCGTGCGACAGCGGAAAGTACGGCTCAATACGTTCAAGTTTGGCAAGCGTCAGCCAAAACAGATCGCTCATATGGGGCCTCCTCTCAAAGCGCAAGACCACACTCAGAGAAAATTCTCAATCTTCAAGTAATAGGTCCTGAGCCTAGATCTTTGCAAGGACGCGACCATGGTCCTGACCGTCAGGGTCGTGTCCGTCGTGTCGAACGCCCGCGTCTGGACGGCGCGAAGTGCAACTTGACTTTTGTCCATGGCCGGAATTTGCTGGCGGGAATTCGTTTGGCAGGCGGCAAGAAAAGCCAGCGCGCAAAGTGGCGGCACAGCGGGAAGAAGTCTGACGGTCATGGGCTGTGGGCCTCCAGAAAAATGGATTGGGCAAGCTTGTCGAAAAACTCTTGATAGATCTTCGGATCGGCGACGGGCTGGGCGAAGGTCATTCGGGGGTCGTGACCCGAAAAGATGTCTTGAAACGTCGTCCTGACGACAATCCGGTCCGCGCCGACGGGGTGGGCCGTAGGACATTTCTCATTTGAACGGAGGTTCCCGAAACCCGGTTTGTCTGCTTAATGCAATTCGTTCACTTTTTTCTACCTAACCGCCTCAGCCCCCGGAAGTTTAGCGAGATGCCGCCATGGGGGTGTCTTTAGCGGGTTCTGAAATCAAGTGAACGTGAAATCTTTTCGTTACCGGCCGGGCGAATTCGTGCGCTGTAGCGGGGGCTATGCGGGTGTTCAGCGCTTGTCCGGCGGTTGACGTTCAATAACAGGTCACCGTGGCCCAGCCCGCGACGACCGAACTGGCCGTGCAGTTCCAGGTGCCCTTGAAGCCGGAATTGAAGGTGTTGATCTGGTTTTGCAGGTTATTGATCTGCGCTTGGTAGCGCATCTGTTGCAGGCTTTGCTCCATTTGGGCAAGTGCCCGTTGCCGGCCGATTTCTTTACCTTGCGCGTAAGCTTGGTCACTCATGGCCTGATATTGCATCTCTTCTCGCATCGCTTGCGCGACGCCATAGTTGTAAACGGCATATGGAATTTCTCCTTTATATAAGCCATATCGGAGTTTGCTGAGGCGCGCTTCCATGATGTCCTCACCGGCGGTCGTCGTGTACCCCGCCTGGTTTCGCAAGCTGCGGCAGGTCTGGCGCACGCCTTCCAATCGCTGCAAAGCCTTGATTTCGTCGTCCGTTGGACCTTCGTTCAAGCTGATCATTTCGCGGGTCGGAATCGCGCCCTTGAGATAGACCATTTTACTGTCCAGCGATCCCAAGTTGGCTTCCTGAATCAAGGTTTCGCAGCGGCCGTTGGCCTTAAGAATCTTGGCCTCCGCTTCCGTTCCGTATAGGTTGGTCAGGCCAGTCGTTTTATAATCCTTGATCCCGCTCATGGTCTGACATCCCGTAACCAAGGCGGCGATCGTCGCGATGACGGAAATCAAGCGTGGTGATGTTGTCATCCTGATGTTTCCTCAAGCAAAAACATGATCGAAACATAACAGATACACTTTATACCTGTCTATTGACCCGATATGCTCCAAAAAGGGTTTGGTGGCCCATCATGATCAGTTCGCGAGAAAGAGGGTAAAATGTCTATGAAGAACAAGCAAAGATGTTATCGTCACGGCCTAGTGTTGGTGGCTTCGATGATTGTGCTCACGGGCTGTACGACCTATCGCATTGGCGCCGTGTTCGAGGACGGGGGGCAGCCCTACTTTGGAGAGGCGATGGTGATGATCGGCGATGGCGGCTCCCTGACCTTGACGTCCGAGGATGGAACCGTCGAATGCAAGGGCGTGACACAGGCCACGGCGCGACCCAGCATGTATTCGACCGTTGGCGGGCGCGGCCATGCGGAAGGCAAGTGTTCCGACGGACGGACATTCAAAGTCGATTTCGTGCAAACCCGGGCGCGCGGTGGTTCTGGGCGGGGCATTGCCAGCGATGGCTCGATCGTCAAGGTCTACTTTGATGCATCGGAGGACGTGGTGCGCTCACAATTGCAGCTCGACCGGCTGAACTCGCTGGTCAAATAATGTATGACCGCGTCAGTTTTTGACCGATACATTGATCTTCTGGTCGGGCTGCGGTGCTCGGATGAGAACTTCGCGCCGGATGCCTGACCTCGTAAAGGGGCGGCGGCGAGGCCAGCAAACGATCGCTCAGAGAAAATCGCCGACGATGCGGACCACGCGGCGGCGCACCTCTGCTGCAATCTGCGCTTGTTGAACGTTGGTGCCGCCAGCATACACGGCTAATTGGCGGGTGTAGCTGCGCTTGAACCCCCGTCGGTCGATCTTGTCATCTTCATCCGGGTCATCGATGTTTTTCAAGGTTTCACTGCGCGAGAACGTGACCCTTTTGCGCGATTGCTTGAATTTCTTGATGATCCCGAAAGTGATGCTGGCAACGACAATGTAGGTGTCTTCGCGGACATAGCTGCCTGCCACGCTGCCGAGCGTCGCACCGGTCAATAGGCCCACGGCCGAGGCCTTCTGCGTGCCCTGCGCCACGCCGGCGAGGCCGCCCATCGCGGCACCGAGGAAACCCCATTGCCCGGCCATGTCGTTCTGGAAATGGCCGCTGTAGTGCACGTCCAAATTCACCAACAGCCCGAAATCGTCCTTGCGGGTCGGGGCAAAACCCTTTTCCGCATAAGCATCCTCGATCTCTGTACGGAACTGCTCCAGGTCGAAAGCCAAGTCGCCCGAGGTGTTGCGCACACGAACTTTGATCCGCGGGTTGGTATAGAACGACGGCTCCGAGATCATCGCCCCGTCGATCACCGAGCCATAGAGCAGGCCGGTTTTCGGGTCCTTGACCAGACCCTGATGGGCCGGTGGACGGGAGGTCAAGCAGCCGGTCAGGCCCGCGGCCAAGACAATCAGGCAGAGCGCACGGAACATGGATTTCATGGGGAATCTCCTATCACTGTTTGCCGCCAGATCAGTTGAGAACCTGGAAGCCCGGCAGGTGTTCCTTCAGATAGGCCAGCACTTCGCTGTAGTGGACCGCGAAGGAAAGGGTCGCTGAATCACGGCGCCCCCAGGTGTTGACCCCGATCACGTAATCGCCGAGGAACAGGGGGCCGCCCGAATTCCCCCCGTGGATCGGCGCGTCGGTCTGGACATAGAGCACCTTGTCCCCGGCCCTTTTCGGCAGGTTGATGCTGTAGTGGTTGCGGATGGCGCTGACGACCCCGCGGGTGATGGAAAATTCGTGCCGGTGCGGATGGCCGATGGCCTCGACCGTTGCGCCGGCGTCGATCTTGGTATCGGTTCGAAAGCGGACCGGCTTGCCCCGATGTTCAACCCGTACCAGGGCAAGGTCGAGGCGCGCGTCCCGGCCCAGCACCGTGCCGAAGGTTTCCCGTCCGTCGTAGAGCTTCATTTCGACATAGCGCGAATCCTCGATCACGTGCCAGTTTGTCAACACCACGTTGGGCATCACGTAGAAACCCGTGCCCATGGATCCCTTGCCCCGATAGACGGCGACGACGCTGTCGAACCGCGGATCGTTCAAGGGCCGCGCGTCGAAGGTATTGGCCTTGACCTTGAGCAGCGCGGTGTTTCGGTCCGCCAGGATTTCCCGTCGCAGCCGGTCCGCGCCGACTAACGCCGTTTCCTCGCCTATCTTGCGGGAGTAGTCGGTCAGCAGCTGCGACAGACGGACGGTGATGCCCGCCTTTTCGAAGTCGTCCACGTCTTTTTCACTGTCATACTTGCGGATCAGGCGAGCGCGACGGGGGTCGTTTCGATGAATGCGGTAACCGACTTCGAAGCGGTTCAGTTCATGGGCATCGAACAGGGAACTGACCGTGCGGCCGCGTTGCCGGTCGATCACGAAATACTTCACCGTCATGTTTTTGCGGACGACGACCTTGGCTTTGTCATAATTGTATTGAACCATGATCGGATCGCCCAGTGCCTTGGGCTGACCGATCACGTTGCGGTTGTGATCGATGGCCTCCGGTGGGACCACGTCCGGGGTGACGCTCGATTCCGTGGTTGGCTGAGCGGCGACGTTGCCAGTTGTGGTGGCGCCGAAGCGGGAAAAACCAATGAACAGGGTGGAGGGCACTTGTTTCAATTCCACCACCCGGCGGCTGGCTTTGGCGAGGGCGACCTGAAACACGACGATCAGGTCGGGTGCTTCCGCACCCTTGACACTCAGGGCTTCGTCCAGAGTCATCTTGGCCGTATCGACCGGCAGGTCCAGGTCGATCTCGGCGGAAAAATCAATTTCGCCCGTGCGTAGGAGGGTCTGACTGGTCGCCTCGACGAAGGCGATCCTTAGGTTCGGGCCGTCCGTTGGTGAAAATCCGGCGTTGCGCGCAGCGGCTAGGGCCAAGGTTCGTTGTAATTCGCCGCCCAGCCGTGCCGGTAGGTGGTCCATGGCTCTGTCGGCGTATTGCCGTCCCATTTCCTGCCACAACCCGTCGCCAAGGGTCCGCCGGTCATAGGACCGGGCCAGGCGCAGCAGTCCTGCGCTGGATTGTTTGGACAGGTGATCGATCAGTTTCGGGTGCCCCAGCGACCACAGGGCGTCACCGTCCAAGGCCAAGGGATAGGCGGCGAAGAATCCGCCGTCTTGATGCTTGGCGAAGGCCGCGAACTGTGCCGGCGCGTCGCCGCGAATCTGACCGATCAATTCAGCCAGACGGGTCGAGAGCTGATCGGCCAGCGGCAGGCGGCGTCCCGGAGCGCCCATCAAGCGCCCACCGGGGTAGGAATCGATCGCGGTCTGCGCTCGGTCAAGCGTTATCTTGACCGATGGCCAATTGCTCGCCGGGGCCGGCCATTGCACGGCATTCAGGGCCTCGGTCGCATCCTCCAAGACTGGCCGGTGCCGGGCGTTGACACGGCGCGCTAGGTTATCCAGCAGGGTCGCGTATTTGACCCGGCTCTTGGTGCCAGCGAAATACGCCCATTCACGATCGACCAGGCCCAGCGCTGGCGACAGATCCGCGGCGTCTTCGGCCATCAATTCTTTCAAATGGTCCGCGGGCGTGAAGAACAGAGAATAAGAGACCGAGACCGGTGCGGTATCGTCGTCCGTTGTGGTCTTGCCGACGAGATTTGGCAGGCCAGTCGTTTGGCAGGCTGTCAACATGAGAACGGCCATGGCCGCCGCGGAATGTGCAAACGACGGGAACCGGCGGCGCCGTTTCGCACCTGTGGTCACGGAAAAACGCATGTTGCCGATTCCATTCCTTCGTGGGAGATACCATGCCAACTCCCGATTATGGAACAAACAACGAACTTTATACAACTGCAAATATCCGCTTGCGTTGCCGTATTCTCGGCTGCCGTTGTATCCAGGGCGGTCGGGCATCGGCGCCTCAATCCGGCTTCCGCGTCGACGCCTGCTGCGCTAAATTGGCGCCCGCCAAAAAATTGACCGACCCCAAGGGAGGATACGCCGACATGGGCCAAATGATCACCTTAACCGCCGCCGACGGCTTTGAACTGGGCGCCTATCGCGCCGATCCGGAGGGCGCGGCAAAGGGCGGCATCGTCGTCATTCAGGAAATCTTCGGCGTCAACGAGCATATCCGCGATCTTTGCGACCGTTTCGCCGATTTGGGCTACCTGGCCGTGGCGCCCGCCGTTTACGACCGGTATCAGAAGGATTTTCAGGTCGGCTACACCCCGGACGACATCGCCACCGGCCGCGAGTTGAAGGAAAAAGGCAACGCCAATTTCGACGATGTGATGGCCGACGTGGAAGCCGCGCGCAAGGTCGCCGCCGAGGCGGGGAAGGTCGGCATCACCGGGTTCTGCTGGGGCGGCGTGGTGACCTGGGCCGCGGCCTGCCGCTTGGATTTCCAGGCCGCCAGTTGCTATTACGGCGGCGGCATCCTGCCCCATGTGGACGAACAGCCGAATTGCCCGACGATCCTGCATTTCGGCGAACACGACGCCGGCATTCCGCTGGCCGACGTGGACCGGATCGCCAAGGCCCACCCTGAATGCCCGGTGTATATCTACGATGCCGACCACGGTTTCCATTGCGACATGCGCGGGTCGTTCAAGCCGCATGCGGCGCAGGTCGCCAGCGTGCGGACCTTCCGCCTGTTCGACGAACACCTGAGCGCCTAAGGGCGGACTATGGCGGAGGAGCAGACCACGGGCGACGCGCCCGGCACGCCGCCGGTCATCGGCGTCATCGGCGGCAGCGGTATCTATGAAATCGACGGCTTGACGGACACCCGCTGGGAGGCCGTGGCCTCGCCCTTCGGCGCGCCGTCGGACGAGCTTCTGTTCGGTAATCTGGACGGCCAGGCCATGGTCTTCCTGCCGCGCCACGGCCGGGGCCACAAGATCCCCCCCTCGGCCGTCAACTACCGGGCCAACATCGATGCCTTGAAGCGCGCCGGGGTGACGGAAATCCTCTCGGTCTCGGCCTGCGGCTCGCTCAAGGAGGAATTGCCGCCGGGCACTTTCGTCCTGGCCGACCAATACATCGACCGCACCTTCGCCCGGGAGAAGTCGTTTTTCGGCCCTGGCCTGGTCGCCCATGTGGGGCTTGGCCATCCGGTCTGCGCGCGGCTGGGCGATGCCCTGGAAGCGGGGCTCAAGGAACTGGACATCCCGCATCAGCGGGGCGGCACCTATCTGGCCATGGAAGGGCCGCAGTTTTCGACCCTGGCGGAAAGCAACCTCTATCGTAGTTGGGGTTGTGACGTGATCGGAATGACCAACATGCCGGAAGCCAAGTTGGCGCGCGAGGCCGAGCTCTGCTACGCCACCGTCGCTATGGTCACGGATTACGACTGCTGGCATCCGGACCACGACCATGTCACGGTGGACGCCATCATCGGGGTCTTGCTGGCCAATGCGGAAAAGGGCCGGGCCCTGGTCAAGGCGGTGGCGCCGAAGCTTGCCGGCCGGGCCGAAAGCTGCCCCGAAGGCTGCCACACCGCGTTGGAGACCGCGATCATCACCGCGCCCGACGCCCGCGACCCGGCCATGGTCGAAAAGCTTGGCGCCGTGGCCGGCCGGGTCTTGGGCTAGGCCGGCACCATGGCCGAGGCCCCGCCGGAACCAAACCAAACCCCGCCCGGCAAGCCGGAAAAGCCCAAACTGCTGCCGCCGGCCTGGGCCGTGTTGGCGGCGGCGGTGATGCTGCATCTGAATTTTTATTTTCCGGTCATCATCATCCTGACGCCGCCGGCAACGCATCTGGGCTGGGCGCTGATCGGCATCGGGATCGCCATCGTCGTCTGGGCCAAGCGCCATTTCGACGCCCATGAGACGACGGTCAAGCCCTATGAGGACTCGGCGGCCTTGGTCACCACCGGACCCTACGAATTGACCCGGAATCCCATGTACCTGTCGTTGACGCTGGCCTTGATCGGTATCGCCATCGTGCTCGGCAGCATCACGCCCTTTCTCGTCATCCCGTTCTTTGTCTGGGTCATTCGGCGCAAGTTCATCCGGGTCGAGGAGGCGATGCTCGAAGACGCCTTCGCCGACGACTACCGCGCCTATAAGGGCCGCGTCCGCCGGTGGTTCTGACGCGCCCGGCGTGGTAAGACCGGACGAATGCGACAAACGACCTCAGGGAGATTCCTCGATGCCGAAAGCCTATTGGCTTAGCCTGCGCAACGAAATCCACGATCCCGACAAGATGAAGGCCTATGCCGAACTGGCCGGGCCGGCGATCGCCGGCGGCGGCGGCACCTTTCTTGCCCGGGGCGGCCGGGTCAAATCCCTGGAAGGGTTCGCCCAGACCCGCGTCGTCCTGATCGAATTTCCCGATTTCGACACGGCTCTGGGCACCTATCATTCCGCCGCCTATAGCGAAGCCCATGATCATATCGCCGACGGCGCGGTGAGCCGCGACGTGTTCGTTACGGAGGGGGTGGAGAATCTGGCGCCCTGGAGCAGCGGGACCACCGGACCGGTGGCGTTCTGGATCGGCGCCCATATGACGATCCACGACGGCGATAAGATGGCCGCCTATGCGACCAAGGCGACCGAAGCCATGGCCCAGGCCGGCGGCCGGTTCCTGGCCCGGGCGGGACGCACGGAAACCCTGGAAGGCTTCGCCCAGACCCGGGTCGCCCTGGCGGAGCACCTCAACTGGGACACCGCCGCCGGGTTCTATGACAGTCCGGCCTATGCGGCGGCCCGCCGGGCGCTCGACGGCGGCGCGACGCGGGACATTTGCATCACCGAAGCCCTGGAAACCGCCTGATTCGAGACGCCAACGGAAAGCTGAACCCGATCATGAAAGTCAACGGCACCCCCTACCGCGCCATCTGGCCGGCCGACGACGGCTGGGCGGTGGAAATCATCGATCAGACGCGTCTGCCCTTCGAATTCGTGGTCACGCGTCTGGAAACGGCGGCCGACGCCGCCCGCGCCATCGCCGAAATGTGGGTCCGCGGCGCGCCCCTGATCGGTGCCACCGCGGCCTACGGCATGGCCTTGGCGATGCAGGCCGATCCGTCGGGTGGCAACCTGGAGAAAGCCCAGGCGGACCTGCTGGCGACCCGGCCGACGGCGGTCAACCTGCGCTGGGCGCTCGATGAAATGCGAACTCTGCTGGCGCCCTTGTCGGAAAACCAGCGGACGCAGGCGGCCTATGCCCGGGCGGCCGAGATCGCCGACGAGGACGTGGCCATCTGTTCCGCCATCGGCGACCACGGCAGACCCCTGATCGACGAGGTTTGGGCGCGCCACGGCAAGCAGCGGCCGGTCAACGTGCTGACCCATTGCAACGCCGGCTGGCTCGCGACCGTCGATTGGGGCACGCCGCTGGCGCCGATCTATAAGGCCCATGACGCCGGCATCGACGTTCAAA
>JANQIJ010000085.1 GCA_028282185.1 Rhodospirillales bacterium | reverse complement strand
CGCCCAAGAATTCCTTGTAGAAAGCGCTGAGGAGCGCAATGGCTCGGTCAGCCCGCTCAGGTCGTGACGATCGGTAGAAGTGCCGAGCGCCTTGTTTTGCTCGGACACGATGATCAGGTCGCCCAGGCGTTCCGGCGGCAATTCGAATTCGGCAGCACCCTCGGCATTGCCATAGACCTTCATCACGCCGGGCACGCCGGCGATCGCCGCCGCCGCGGCGCCGGCATCGACCCCGTCCGCCAGATAGACCGTGGCGAAGGAACCCAGGGCCCCGTGGTGCACGACGTAGGGGTCCGTGATCGGCAGGATGACCCGCGCCTGCCCGGCGCCCAAGGCGTCGTCCAGGATTTCCTGCAGATAAATGACATCGGGCGCCCCATCGGCGTCGTGCTTGGCGTTCATGCCGTGGTCGGCGGTCAGCGCCAAGGTCGCGCCCAAGGCGTCCAGCTTGGCCCAATAGCCATCCATCATGGCGTAGAAGGCATTGGCGACCTCGGTTCCGGGGGCGTGCTTGTGCTGGATGTAATCCGTTGTCGAAAGGTACATCAGATCCGGCCGACGGTCCGCCATCAGTTTGACGCCAGCATCGAAAATGAATTCCGACAGGTCGGCCGAATAAACGTCGGGGATCGGCCGGCCGACCAGCGCCTGGGCATCTTCGATGCCGTTGTCCGCCATGGTCGTTTGGTCGGCCTTTTCCGAAGAGAACGCGAGCGCCCGGCCCGACGTGAAATCGAGCCCATGGCCCAGCAGACGACGCAACTTATCCTTCGCCGTGACGATGGCGACGGAAGCGCCGGCGTCGTGAAAGGCCTGAAAAATCGTCGGCGCCCGGAGGAACTTGGGATCGTTCATCATCACTTCCTCGCCGCTGTCCGGATCGAGGAAGAAATTGCCGGAAATCCCATGCACCGCCGGTGGCCGGCCGGTGACGATGGAAATGTTGTTGGGGTTGGTGAAGCTCGGCACCACGCAGTCGCCCCGCAGGTCGGCGCCGCTCTCCAGCGCCTTTTCCAGGAACGGCATATGCCCCCCTTGGATCGCCACTTCCATGTAATCGGGTTCGGACCCGTCGATGCAAACGACGACCACCGGCCGTTTCGGCCAGGCATAGTCGCGGCCGTTGACCGTGACAGTTTGCGGATGGCTCATGACACCCCTCCTCATGTCTAAGATTTCAGGCGATCGCCCAACGGATCATAAAGCGGTTTGAGGGACGCGGTCACGGAATACCGGCGGCCGGCGATCTCAATTTCATAATCGAACCCGTCAAGGCGCGCCTGTCGATCCTCGGGCAGCGACGACACGGCCCAGCCCGCCGGCCGCCTGGATGCCGATGGAATTCAATCCCGCCGCCAGATCCCGCCCCCACATGCCGGGGGCGAGCACCACTTGATCGGCCTGAATGTGGCCCTGGGCGGTCTTCACGCCGGTGATGCGTCGCCCCTCGGTCAAGAACCCCGTGACCAAGGTGTCCTCGAAGATTTGCGCGCCCCGTTGCCTGGCCCCCTTGGCCAGGGACAAGGCCGCGTTCGACGGATTGGCCTGGCCGTCGGACGGGATGAAGGTGCCCCCCAGGATGTCGTCGACATTGATCAAGGGATAGCGTTCCTTGATCTCTTGCGGGGTGACGATGTCGACCTGCAAACCATGGACCTTGGCCATGGCCGGCGCGCGCCCTTCACCTACCGCGCCGGTCTAGGGCGCGCCCGAGGGCACGCCCATCTCGGCCAAGACGTCCTTCATGGCGGCCAGAGCGCCCCGCATGTCGTCGGCGCCCAAATGGCCGATGCAGCCGACCCGGAAGCTCGGCGCCACGGTCAGCTTGCCGGGGTAGAGCACGTAGCCCCGGTCCTTGACCCGGTCGTAAAATACCTGGAAATCGAACCTGGGGTCCGCCGGCATGCGGAAGGTGACGATGATCGGCGCCTGTAATTCGGGCCGCAGCAGGGGCCGGAACCCCATTTCCGCCATGCCCTCGATCAGTACCCGGCAATTCTCCGCATAGCGCGCCTGGCGCGCCGGCTGGCCGCCTTCGGCCTGGAACTGCCGGACGGCCTCGGCGAAGGCGATCAGCACATGGGTTGGCGGGGTGAACCGCCATTGACCGTTGCCCTCCATCGCCCGCCATTGGTCGTAGAGGTCGAGCGACAAGGCATGGGCGTTGCCTTCGCAGGCCTCCAACACCGCGCGGCGGATCAGGGCGAACCCCATGCCCGGCACGCCTTCCAGGCATTTGTTGGACGACGCCATGACCGCGTCGAAGGGCACCGCGGCGGCATCCAGCGGCAGGGCGCCGAAGGCGCTCATGGCGTCGATGATCAGCGAGCGGCCGGCGTCCTTGACGGTTTGCGCGATCTCGGCCACCGGGTTGACGACGCCCGACGTGGTTTCGCAATGAACCACCAGGACATGGCTGACGGCCGCGTCATGGGCCAGTCGCTCGGCCAGGGCCCCGATGTCCGGCGGCGTGTCCTCGGCCGTTTCCAAGGTATCATGGGCGCGGCCGGCATAGTCCAGGATCCTTGCCATGCGCTGGCCGTAGGCGCCGTTGATCAGGATCAGGGCCTTGCCGTCGGGCGGAATCACCGTGCCCAGGGTCGCCTCGACGGCGAAGGTGCCGCTGCCCTGCAACGGCACGCAGACGTGGCTTTCGCTGGCGCCGGCAATCTCCAGCAAGTCGCGGCGCAGACCGGCATTGGCCTGGACGAAGGCGTCGTCGCGCGACCCCCAATCGTGCAGCATGGCGGCCTTGGTTTCGGCCGAGGTGGTCAGGGGACCCGGCGTCAGCAGCCGGGGATCGCCGGGGGTCAGGGTCATGTCAGGCTCTTTGATTAGGATCGGGGTGCAAGCAGGAAGAAGGGATTGTCGGAAAGCGGACCGCCGCCGTCAAACGGATTTCCCAAATATTATGGCACCGACGCGTCGCGCCCTGGCGGCGCCGGGCCCGGGTGACCTCGGGAGGTAACTGGATACACGAATGTTTTTTTTAAAGTTAATCCATTTTTTTTTGACCTTTGTCATTTATGGTTGGACAAGGCCACCTAAGGTTCGGAGGAAAAATTCAGACGGCATCGTTGGGGGATCGATGGTCGTCGCTAGACGAACAAAGTGAGCGACAGAGCATGGGCTTCCTCAACAATCTGAAGATCGGCACCAAGGTGTCCGGCGGGTTTGCCGTTGTCTTGATTCTCCTGGCCGTGATCGGCGGCGGCGGGGTTATCGGTCTGCTGAAGGCATCCGGCGATTTCTCTGAATACCGCGGCACGGCCCGCTCGACCAACGAGGTCAGCCGGGTTCAGTCCAACACCTTGTTGACCCGGCTTTACGCCAAGGACTTCATCATTTCCGGTTCGGATCAGGCGATCAAGAACGTGCGCGAGCGCGCCGCCCTGACCCTGGGCTACGCCCGCGAAGCAAAGGGATTGGCGACCCGGCCGGAAGAGATCGAAATCCTCGAACATCTGGTCAAGGGCATCGAGACTTATGGCACGCGGTTCGAGGATGTGGTCAAGAAACAGGAACTGCGCAACGAATTGGTGTTCGGGACGCTGAACAAGCTGGGCCCGAAAATGCGCGGCAACTTGGACACGATCATGGATTCGGCCTACCAGGACGGCGACGAGGAAGCCGCCTATTTCGCCGGAAATGCCATGTCGCACCTGATGCTGACCCGACTGTATGTGCAGCGTTTTCTGATCCAGAACGACGCGAAAAGCGCCGGCCGCGTACGCGAGGAACTGGCCAAATTCGGGGCCGCGGAAAAGGAACTGCTATCCCGCCTGGAAAACCCCGAACGCCGTCGCCTGGCCCAGGAAATCAATACGGCGCTGCGCGACTACGAAGCGGCGTTTGAGCGGATCGTCGTCACGATCAACGCGCGCAACGCCATCATCACGGGCGAATTGGACCGCATCGGCCCGGAAATCGCAGCCGATATCGAGGAATTGAAGCTACAGAACAAACAGTTGCAGGACACACTGGGCCCGCAGTTGGTCGAGGAATTCCTGTTCATGGAAGTCGCGATCTCCGTCGCCGCGGTGATCGCCATCGCCTTCGGCATCTTCGCCGCCATCGTCATCAGCCGCTCCATCGCCGGCCCCGTGCAATCCATGACCGGCGCCATGCGCGGCCTCGCCGACGGCGACAAGACCATCGAGATTCCGGCCATCGACCACGGCGACGAGGTCGGCGACATGGCCCAGGCGGTCCAGGTCTTCAAGGACAACATGATCAAAGCCGACGAATTGACCGCCCAGGCCAAGGAGGAACAAGCCACCCGTGAGGAACGGGCCAAACGCCTGGAACAATTGATGCGCGATTTCGACCGCGACGTGGCCGACGTCCTGGGTGCCGTGACCGGCGCCTCCGATCAGATGCGGCAGACGTCGGAGAGCATGTCGGACACGGCCAAACGCACCTCGGAGCAGGCGACCGCCGTCGCCTCGGCCTCACACCAGGCGACGCAGAACGTGCAGACCGTGGCCGCCGCGTCGGAGGAACTGTCCAGTTCGATCAGCGAGATCGGCCGCCAAGTCGCCAAGTCGACCGAGATTTCACGGATCGCCGTGACCGAGGCCGATCAGGCCCAGGAGCAGGTCAAGAGCCTGGTCTCCACGGCGACGACAATCACCGAGGTCGTCAACCTGATCAACGACATCGCGGAGCAGACCAATCTTCTGGCCCTGAACGCGACGATCGAGGCGGCGCGCGCCGGCGACGCCGGCAAGGGCTTCGCCGTGGTCGCCACCGAAGTCAAGAACCTGGCGTCGCAAACGGCCCGGGCGACGGAAGACATCTCACGCCAAATCGCTCAGGTTCAGGACGCCAGCAGCGGCGCGGCCAAGGCCATCGAGGGCATTTCCGGGATCATCGCCAACATCAATGACATCGCCACCTCCATCGCCTCGGCGGTCGAGGAACAGGCGGCGGCGACCCAGGAAATCGCCCGCAATGTGGAACAGGCCGCCGACGGTACGCAGCAGGTCAATACTAACATCACCTCGGTCAACGACGCCGCCAACGACACGGGCGCGGCGGCCAATCGAGTCCTGGGTGCCTCGACCGAGCTGGCCGGCAAGTCGCGCGACCTAAGCCGGTTGGTGCAATCGTTCCTGGCCGGGGTGAAATCGGCTTAAGGACGGCGCGGCGCCGCGCGTCTGCTCGTGGGCCTGTCCGGTATGGAGAAAGTATGAGGATGGTCGCGGGGACACGGTAACATGTCCCTCGTCAGATAAGCGGGCCGCGCAAAGCCGACCATGCCATCCCTTTGCGCGGGCCTGTGCATCAAGCAGATTGATGATCAAATGATCTCGAAGTAGCGCTCCATCTCCCAATCGGTGATGGCGCGGCGGAATTCCCGTTCTTCCCATTCGCGGGTCGCCGCGTAATGGGCGACGAAGGCGTCGCCGAACAACTGGCGGGCCGGTTTCGACACAGCCAGGCGGCCGGCCGCCTCGATCAGCGATCGGGGCAGGTTGAGGCGCTTGGGAAAGGTCTTGTCGTAAGCGTTGCCGACGACCGGCGGGCTTGGCTCGACCTTGTTCTCAATACCCCAAAGACCCGCGCCCAGCGCCGCGGCAAGCGCCAGATAGGGGTTGGCGTCGGCCGCCGCGACGCGGAATTCGATGCGCTGCGAGGTATGCGGCCCGGGGACGACGCGGATCGCGCAGGTCCGGTTGTCGACCCCCCAGGTCGCGTCCGTCGGCGCCCAGAAGCCGGGCACCAGGCGGGTATAGCTGTTCACCGTGCCGGCGATCATCGCCAGGGTTTCCGGCATCAGGCGTTGCTGGCCGCCGATGAAATGCCGCATCGTCGCGCTCATCCCATCCGCCGCCTTGGCGTCCTGGAACACGCCCTTGCCCTTCTTGTCGGTCAGGGACAGATGGATATGCCCGGATTGACCGGGCCAATCGGCCGACCAGCGCGCCATGAAGGTCGCCATCAATCCGCGCTTTTGCGCCAGCACCTTCGTGAAGGTCTTGAACATCACCGCCCGGTCCGCCGCTTCCAGCCCCCCGGCCACGGCGATCGCCGCCTCCAAAACGCCGGGGCCGGTTTCCTCGTGCAGGCCTTCCAGGGGCATGTCCATGTCCCGGCAGGCGGCCAACAAGTCCCGGTACAGGTCGCTGTCGGTGGAATTGCGCAGCACGGAATAGCCGAACCAACCCGGCTGCAACGGCGTCATGTCGCGGTAGCTCTTGTCGCGCACGGATTTGGGCGTTTCCTCGAACAGAAAGAACTCGTACTCGAACCCGGCCCTGACGCCGAAGCCCATGGCCCGGGCCTTGTCGAGCATCCGGCGCAGCACCGCCCGGGGACAGACGGCTTCATGATCGCCGGCGAATTCGCCCAGGAAGAACAGCATGCCGTCCTCGCCGGCGATGGCGCGGCAGGTTTCGGGCAGCAGCCGCACGGGCGCGTCGGGATACCCCGTGTGCCATCCGGTGACCGAAACGTTGTCGTACAACTGGTCATAGGAATCCCAGCCGAGCACTACGTCACAAAACCCGAACCCCTTGTCGAGCGAGGCCAGGAACTTGTCGCGGCTCATGTATTTACCGCGCAGCACGCCGTCCATGTCGACGACGCCGACCTTGACGTCGTCGAGACCGCGTTCGGCGACGATCTTCTTGGCGTCGGCCTTGGTCTTGACCTGATGGGGTTTCATGGGCGGTCTCCTGTGACGGATCGGGGTTGGCCGCGGGGCGCCCCGGCCGGCGATCCCGAACAGCAATCGATGGCCAAAACACGGGAGGCCGATCTACGGGTCCAGTTCCGTATCCCAGTATAGGAAATCGCGCCAGCTTTCGTGCAGATAGTTGGGCGGGAAGGCCCGGCCGTTCTCCTGCAACAAGTAGTTTGTCGGCTGCTCGGGGTGGCGCAGCGGCGTCATGCCGCAGGCGTCCGGCAGGCGATGTCCCTTCTTCAGGTTGCAGGGCGCGCAGGCGGTAACCACGTTGGTCCATGAAGTGCGGCCGCCGCGGGCCCGTGGAATGACATGATCGAAGGTCAACTGCTCGGCGGAAAAATGCCCTCCACAGTATTGACAGTGGAAGGCATCCCTCAAGAACACGTTGAACCGGGTGAAGGCCGGCCTTCGCCCCATGATCACGTATTCCTTCAAGGCAATGACGCTGGGCAGACGGAAATCCGTCGAGGGCGAATGGACGATGCGATCGTATTCCGAGATCACGTTGACCCGGTCGAGGAACACGGCCTTGAGCGCGTCCTGCCAGGACCAGAGCGAGAGAGGGAAGTAACTCAACGGCCTGAAATCGGCGTTAAGCACCAGAGCGGGACAACTATCAGCGGATGTACTCATGAACCTCTCGGCACATATCTCCCGGCCGTCGCGGCGGAGGATACTACATCTTGTGATTCTACGCCAAATGTTACGTCGGTTACGCGTTTTTTACAGGCACATGACGGCGCCCCCGCGCGGATCGCGCCGCTGCCGACCCATGCCGGGAGAAGATCACGTTGAGTGCAGGAAGGATCGCGGTCGGGGCGCCCCGGATCAAGGCTTCAACCCGGCGGCGGACAGCACGTCGATGTCGAACATTTCGGCGAGGAATTCCATGCCCAACTGGATCGACATGTCGTCGAGGCCATGACCCAGATTGGGGCAGAGATAGGCCGCCACCGGCACGCCCTGGGCTTTCAGGTTGTCTTCCGCGTGGTGCATCATGTCCGGCGGCACGATCGGGTCCATGTTGCCGTGCATCAGCAGGACCGGCGGTTTGCTCTTGATTTCGCCGGCCAACAGGTCGGCGCCGACCAAGGCACCGGAATAACCGATGATGCCGGCCAGCGGCTTGGCCCGCCTGGGGCCGACGTGGAGCGCCATCATGGTCCCCTGGGAAAACCCGACCAACGCCATCTTGCCCTCGTCCAGGCCGTACTCCTTGAGCAGGTGGTCGATCAGCAAATCCAGCACCGGCGCCGCCATTTGGACGCCGGAGAGTTTTTGTTCCTGGGCCGGATCGGCGATCGAGAACCATTGATAGCCGCTGCCGCCGCCGTCGAAGGCAAAGGGCGCGTTGGGCGCGATGAACACGGCCTTGGGCAGGACCCGGCCGAAATAGGTCGCCAGGTTGATCAAGTCGTCGCCGTCGGCGCCGACGCCATGCAGCAACAGGACGATCTGTTCCGGATCGGAGCCATCGGCCGGCATCACCAGGGGGCCCGTGAGTTGCGGAATTTCGTCATCCGCCGCCTCGGCCGGCGGGCTTTTGCCAGCGTCCTCTTGTCCGTGATCGGTCTGGTCTTCGGGCGTCTCGCTCATGCTTTGAAGTTCCGCTCAATGGTGGGGCTGTCCAAGGCGTCCTTGTTAGCGCAGAATGGTTAACGGTTTGTGCCCGCGCAAGGTTATCTGGTCATCTTTTTCCCATGTCCCCCAAGGCTTCGATCATCACCCGCTTCGCCCCCAGTCCGACCGGCCACCTCCACCTGGGCCATGCCTATTCCGCCTGGTTCGCCTGGCACGAGGCACAAACCGGCAGCGGCCGGTTTCTCCTCAGGGTCGAAGACATCGACCGAGGCCGCTGCCGCCCGGATTTCGAGAAGGCTATCCATGAAGACCTGGCCTGGCTGGGCCTGACTTGGGAAACGCCCGTGCGCCGCCAATCGGACCATATGACCGATTACAGCCGAGCCCTGGTGTCGCTGACCCTGAAACAATTGGTCTATCCTTGTTTCTGTACCCGCAAGGACATCGCCCGCGAAATCGAAGCCGCCGCCGGCGCCCCTCATGCCCTGCCCGACGGACCGGACGGGCCGGTCTATCCCGGCATCTGCCGCGGCCTCGGCTTCGACGAGGTCGAGAACCGAAAGGCGGCGGGCGAGGCCTTTTGCCTGCGTCTGCGCATGGACACGGCGATCAGCCTGGCCGGTCCACTGGACTGGACCGACCTGGACCGGGGCCGGCAACGCGCCCTGCCGGAAATCTTCGGCGACGTGGTGATCGCCCGAAAGGACACGCCGACCAGCTATCATCTGGCGGTCACGGTCGATGACGCGCTGCAGGGCGTCACGCGGGTGACCCGGGGAGACGACCTGTTCGAAGCCAGCCATGTCCACCGCCTGCTGCAGGCCCTGCTCGGCCTGCCGGCGCCGGAATACCGCCATCACGGCCTGTTGACCGGCGCCGACGGCAAGCGTTTTGCCAAGCGCGACAAGGCACAGACCATCCGCAGCCTGCGCGAGACCGGCAAGACGCCGGCCGAAGTCTGGGACCTCGCCGGCGTTGCCCGGGACCAACGGCCGTGAGACGGTCCGCTTTCCCGGTCTTTGCGGGCGTCCTTGCGCTTGCCCTGGTCCTGCTTCACCCGGCCGCGGCCGGTGCCGTCATCGGCCTGGAAAAAGACCTGGAAGCCAAGGTCATCGAGGTCGTCGATGGCGACACGGTGGTGCTCGACCGGATGATCGAGGGCACCACCCAGGTCCGGCTGACGGGCATCCAGGCCCCCAAGCTGCCGCTCGGCCGCGAGGGCTTCAAGGAATGGCCCCTGGCCCAGGAGGCAAAGGCCCGGTTGGAGAAGCTGGTGCTCAATCGCGAGGTGGTCTTGGATTTCGGCGGCCGGCGCCTGGACCGGCACGGCCGCCTGCTCGCCCACCTGTTCATCAGCGCCGGCGCCGGCGCGGCCTGGGTTCAGGGCGACATGATCCGTCTCGGCATGGCCCGGGTCTATACCTTTGCCGATAACCGCAAATGGGCGGCGGAGATGTTGGCCCTGGAAGACCGTGCCCGGACGGCCCGGCTGGGCATCTGGAATCATCCCTTCTACGCCGTCCGCAAGGCGGAGCCGGCCGGGCTAGCCCGCGATCGCAACACCTTTCAAGTGATCGAAGGCCGCATCGTCGATGCGGCCAACGTGCGGGGGGTCGTCTACCTGAACTTCGGCGCCAACTGGCGCGACGACTTCACCGTCCGATTGGATAAGAAAACCGCCCGGCTGTTCAAGAAGGAAGGCCTCGGCCCCAAGACCTATGGGGGACGACCGGTCCGGGTTCGCGGCTGGCTGAAGATGTGGAACGGACCGATGATCGAGGTCAGCCATCCGGACCAGATCGAGCTTCTGGAAAGCCGGTGATCGGCAACGTATATTGCCGCCATGACCCGTTTCTTGGCCGCCCTCGCCCTGATTTTCCCCCTGCTGTTGACGGCGGCCTGTTCGACCAATCCGGCGACCGGCGAACAAAGCTTCACCGCCTTCATGTCGGAAGAGGACGAACTTCGCGTCGGCGCCGAGGAGCATCCCAAGATCCTGAAGGAGATGGGCGGCGAATACATCGATCCGCCGATCCAGAGCTATGTCGCCTGGGTCGGTGACAAGCTGGCCCGGGTTTCGGACCTGCCCAATCTGCGATTCCGCTTCACGGTGCTGAACGACCCGAAGATAAACGCCTTCGCCCTGCCCGGCGGCTATATCTACATCACCCGGGGCCTGGTCGCGCTGGCCGAGAACGAGGCCGAAATGGCCGGCGTGCTGGCGCACGAAATCGGCCACGTGACGGCGCGGCACACGGCGCAGCGCTATTCGACGGCCATGGCGACCAATCTGGGCCTGATCGGCCTGGGCATCGCCGGATCGATCTTCGGCGTGCCGGGCGACCTGAACCGTCTGGCCGGTCAGGTCGGTCAGTTGTACCTGCAGTCCTATTCGCGCGAGCAGGAA
>JANQIJ010000074.1 GCA_028282185.1 Rhodospirillales bacterium | reverse complement strand
GGGCTTGGGCATGGCCCTTGTCGGCAAGCGCCAGGATGAACGGCAAAGTGACGTTGTTGAGCGCATAGGTCGAGGTATGGGCCACGGCGCCCGGCATGTTGGCGACGCAGTAATGTACGACCTCGTTGACCAGATAGGTCGGCTCGGCATGGGTCGTCGGTCGCGACGTGGCGAAACAGCCGCCCTGGTCGATGGCCACGTCGCAGAGCACCGACCCCGCCTTCATTTGGCGGACCTGATCCTCGCTGACCAGCTTGGGCGCGGCGGCGCCCGGGATCAACACTCCGCCGATCACCAGATCGGCGGTCAGGACATGTTGCTCGATACTCAACCGGGTCGAATATTCGGTCTTGATCGATTGACCGAAGCGCACGACCAGGGCCCGCATGGTGTCCACGTTGCGGTCCAGGATGGTCACGTCGGCGCCCAGACCCACGGCCATGTAGGCGGCGTTCTCGCCGACCACGCCGCCGCCGATGATCACCACCTTGGCCGGCGCCACGCCGGGCACCCCGCCCAAAAGCACGCCGCGCCCGCCGGCCTCTTTTTCCAGACAACGGGCGCCGGCCTGGATCGACATGCGGCCGGCGACCTGCGACATGGGCGCCAGCAGCGGCAGGCCGCCCAGGCTGTCGGTCACCGTTTCATAGGCGATGCAGGTCGCGCCGGAGGCGATCAAATCCCGGGTCTGCGCCGCGTCGGGCGCCAGGTGCAGGTAGGTGAACAGCACCTGACCGTCCCTCAGCATCTTGCGCTCGGCCGCCTGCGGCTCCTTGACCTTGACGATCATCTCGGCGGCGGCGAAGACCTCGGCCGCATCGCCGGCGATCTCCGCCCCGGCCCGTCGGTAATCGTCGTCCGTGGCGCCGATGCCGGCGCCGGCATTGGTTTCGATCAGCACTCCATGGCCGTGATGGGTCGCCTCGCGGACGCTTGCCGGGGTCATCCCGACCCGGTATTCGTGAACCTTGATTTCCTTGGGCACGCCGATCTGCATGGTCGCTGTCCTCCCTTGCTGCCGCATGGGGCCGGCCGCCCGGCCTCAGGTAGGGAGTTTACGTCAGTCGATCGTCCAGGCCCTAGAACCAGTCTCCAATGATCATGCTGGCCAAGAAAGCTAGGACTCGCGTTTGATGGTCTGTGCCAACAACGCAACCCCCGGCTCGATCCGTTCCGTGGCGATGGAGGAAAAGCCCAACCGGAAATGGTTCTTCGGCGCCGGGCCGCCGTCGGCCGGTTCGGCGAACATCACCTGCCCCGGCTCGATGATCACGCCGTCGTCGAGCGCGCGCTCGGCAAGCTGGCAGGCGTCGAGCCGGCCCGGCCCGGTGACCCAATAGCTGGTCCCGCCGAAAGCCGGCGCCCGGGACCAGCCGGGCAGGTGGGTTTCCAGCGCCTCGCCCATGGCCTGCCAGCGCTCGCGATAGGCCTTGTTGAGGCGGTGGACCAGGCTGTCGTGATGGCCGAGCGACAGGAACAGGGCGGCCGTCCGCTGGTTGTTGTTCGGCGCGTGGCGCAGCATCAGCCGGCGCAGCGCCCGGGCCTCGGCGATCAGCGGCGCCGGCGCCACCAGATAGCCCAGCCGCAGCCCCGGGAACAGCGTCTTCGACAATGATCCCACGTAGATCACCCGTCCGTCCGTATCCATGGATTTGAGCGCCGGGGTCGGTTCGGCGACGTAGTTGGTTTCCCATTCGTAGTCGTCTTCGATGATCAGGAAGTCGTCCCGCCCGGCCCGTTCCAACAGCGCCCGGCGCCGATCCTTGGGCAGGGTAACGGTGGTCGGCGACTGGTGGCTCGGCGTGACGAACACCAGGTCGGCCGCGGGCAGGCGCGCGTCCACCGGCAGGCCCTGGGCGTCCACCGGCACGGGCAGGATGTTGGTGGTCTTCAGCCGAAAGATATTGCGCACGTCGGGATAGCCCGGGTCCTCGATGGCGATCCGCGTGTCCGGCGGGGCCAACAGCGCGGCCAGGATATAAAGCGCGTTCTGCGCCCCCATGGTGACCAGGATTTCGTCGGCCCGCGCCATGATCCCCCGCCGCGGCAGCAGGCGGGTCCTGATCTGTTCGATCAACAACGGGTCGTCTGCGGCGACGGCGTCGCCGGTCCAGGCGTCCATGCCGCGCCGGCCCAAGGCCTGGCGCGAACATTCCCGCCATTGGGCGATGGGAAACAGGGATTGGTCGACCTGGCCGTAGATGAACGGGTAGGGATAGGCCGGCCAGTCCGTCGGCTTTTCGATGTTGGTTTGGCCCGTGGGCACGACCCGCATGCGCCGGGCCCAATCGAGCGCCGCCGGAGAGCGCCGGTCGGGGGCGGGCGGCGCCTTCGCCGGTGGTTCTGCCGCGCGGCCTTTCAGAATCTCCGGGTTGACGTAGAACCCGGACCGTTCGCGCGACTGCAGAAAGCCGTCGTCGACCAGGCTTTGGTAGGCCAGGACCACGGTGTTGCGCGACACGCCCAGCGTCTTCGCCATGCGCCGGGACGATGGCAGGGGGGCACCCGGGGGCAGCTGCCGTTCCAGGATCGCGGCGACCAGCATTTCCCGGATCTGGCCCTGGATCGACAGGTTGGGCCGGCGTTCGAAATGGAAGATGCTGTCACGCATGGTGGCTCAGGCGGGTCCCAGGCGGGTCCAATGTGGTCCGGGGGAAAAACCTCGGCTGGCCCTATCATGGAGCCAGAAACCTAGATTACGATGCGGCCAACCATGCGACAAGTCTGTGGCGGTTGGGGCCGAAGGCGCCCGTCGGAATATCTGCCGCCGCGATGGAGGAGGAGACCGCCGAAATGGAATACAATACCAATTCCCTTGAAGAGAACTGGATGCCGTTCACCGGCAACCGGGATTTCAAGAAGAGCCCGCGCCTGGTGGTTCGCGGAGAGGGCATTCATTATTTCGACCACAAGGGCGGCAAGATCCTGGACGGATCGTCGGGTCTGTTCTGCTGCCCCCTGGGTCATGCCCGGCCGGAAATCGCCGAAGCGGTGCACCAACAACTGTTGACCAACGATTATTCGCCGCCGTTCCAAATGAGCCATCCCGGCGCCTTCGATCTGGCGCAAAGGGTTGCAAGGATCACGCCGGATTCCCTGAACCATGTCTTCTTCGCCAATTCCGGATCGGAAGCCATCGACACGGCGTTGAAGATCGCCATGGCCTATCACCGCACCCGGGGCGACGGCCAGCGCACCCGCTTCGTCAGCCGCGAAAGGGCGTATCACGGGGTCAATATCGGCGGCACCTCACTGAGCGGCATGGTCAAAAACCGGGAGACCTTTACCGGCGTGATGCCCGGCGTCGTTCATATGCGTCATACCTGGGATCCGAGCCAGACCTTCCAGCGCGGTCAGCCCGAGCGCGGCGCCGAACTGGCCGACGATCTGCAGCGGATTTGCGACACCTATGGTGGGACGACCATTGCCGCCTGTTTCGTCGAACCCATCGCCGGGTCGACCGGCGCCCTGATCCCGCCCAAGGGCTACCTGGAGCGGCTGCGCGAAATATGCGATGCCCATGGCATTCTCCTTGTGTTCGACGAGGTGATCACCGGCTTTGGGCGGACCGGCGCGCCTTTCGCGGCGCAGGCTTACGGTGTGACGCCGGACCTGATGACCCTGGCCAAGGCGATTACCAACGGCTGCCAGCCGATGGGTGCGATCGCGGTCAAGGACGAGATCTACGAAACGATCATCAACGCCGCGCCGGAGAACGCCATCGAGCTGTTCCACGGTTATACCTATTCGTCACATCCCGCGGCCTGCGCCGCTGGCGTCGCCGTGCAGAAGATCTATGACGAAGAGAAAGTCTTCGACAAGGCGGCCGGCCTGGTCGATTACTTCCAGGACGCCCTGTTCTCCCTGGAGGGGCTCGACTGCCTGTTGGACATCCGCGGCTACGGCATGATGGGTGCGGTCGAGGTCAAGCCCAAGGGCGGTCCCGGAGTGCTCGGCACCCAATTGCAAAAGGACCTGTTCTGGCGCGGCCTGCACGTCAAGTTCACCGGTGACAGCGCCATCGTCGCGCCGCCGTTCATCGCCACGGAAGCGGACATCGACGCGATGATCGGCATCCTGCGCGAGGCCTTGTCCGAAATCTAAGGCCCGGGAATCCGGCGCCGATCGGTGTTCCGCTGGGCGTCGGCATGCGCCCGGTTCCTGTCGCCTCGCGATCGACCGGCCGCGATCCATCCCGGATTGTGGAATTGTCTGAATCCACTGGTCATTGGCCTGGGTTTTTAGAATCCTGAATGCCATTATATGGTATGCTAACGGTGATAACGGGTGACATAACGCTCGACGCCAAAAGAAAAAAGCAACTCGGGGCAATCGGATGACAGGTCTCAAGGCCGAGGGCGGGCCGGGCTTTGCCGTGGTGTCGCCGGAAGACGCACCTTCCGAACGATTGCGGCGGTTTTTCAAACATTGCCTGGGTGTCCAGAACCAGAGACTCTTTCCCCGGTGGTCCGATTTTCACCTGTCGGACTTATGCAACGAAGTTTTGCCGTTCGTTGCCGTGGTCGATGTCTCCCATCGGGATGGGATGCCGATCTATGTCTATCGCTATTGGGGCACCGGTCATACGAAAGTGAAGGGTGTCGATCGGACAGGGATGGAAATTGCGCGGATTCCGGCCGCGCCCCTGGCCGACATCGGCGTCCGGGAGTACGGCATGGTGATCGAACGCCGCCGCCCCCTGGTGTTCGTCCATAGCCTCAGCATCTACGCCGATTGGCGCCGTGACCTGCAGGTCACGGCGCGGGTGCCTTTCTCCGAGGACGGCGAAACCATCGACAAGGTCGTGTCTTATGCGAACTACGATGAAGACCACGAGCTGTGGCAGGCCGTCTACGAACAAACGGTCGCCGGCGGCGACTGACGGTGGGCGGTCCCGGGAATACCGGCGTCCCGCCGCCGGGGCGCCAGCTCAGTCGTCATCCATGAGGATGCGTTCGGCGGCGCCGTCCAGATCCTCGAACTGGCCCGATTTCAACGACCAGAAGAACGCGCCCAGGCCCATCAGGCCGAGAAACAGCGCGGCGGGAATCAAATAGACCAGGACATCCATCGGCGGGGTCTCCCTCGTGGTCCTAAGCGGCCGGCTTGGCGAACCTGAGACGCAGCGCGTTCAGCGTCACCAGGATCGACGACGACGACATCGCCACCGCGGCGATCAAGGGGGTGACGAAGCCGGCCACCGCGATCGGCACGGCGATCACATTATATAACAATGCCAAGGCGAAGTTCTGTTTCACCGTGGCCGTCGCGTCGCGCGCCAGGTCGACGGCTTCGGCGACCGGCGCCAGGGC
>JANQIJ010000059.1 GCA_028282185.1 Rhodospirillales bacterium | reverse complement strand
CTTCGCCCGCGAACGCGGCGTGCCTTATTTCGGCATCTGCTTCGGCATGCAGATGGCGGTCGTCGAGGCGGCCCGGAACCTGAGTGGCATCGCCGGCGCCAGTTCCACGGAATTCGGGCCGTCCGATGAGCCCGTGGTCGGCCTGTTGACCGAGTGGATGAACGGCAATCAATTGGAACAGCGCAACATCGACGGCGACATGGGCGGAACCATGCGCTTGGGCGCGTTTCCCTGCAACCTGTCCGACGGCAGCAGGGTGCGCGATATCTACGGTATCACGGACATCTCTGAGCGTCATCGCCACCGCTATGAGGTGAACATGGATTATCGCGACCGCTTGGAAACCGCCGGATTGAAGTTCGCGGGCATGTCGCCGGACGGACTGTTGCCGGAAATCGTTGAAATCCCCGACCATCCGTGGTTCATCGGAGTGCAGTTCCATCCGGAGTTGAAATCGAAGCCTTTCGAGCCCCATCCGTTGTTCACGTCGTTCATCGGCGCCGCGGTGAAACAGGCCAGATTGGTTTAAATCGCCGGTTTGCTGGACCGGCTAGGTTTGACGCTTCGTCCGCCGTTTAAGGAAACGACCATTGTCCACGATCGTTGCTCTGGGTGACTTGGAAATCGGCAACGACCGGCCGCTGACCCTGATCGCGGGCCCCTGCGCCATGGAGGGTAAGGACCACGCGCTCGACATGGCGGGCGCGCTCAATGAAATCACCGAAAAACTCGAAATCGATCTGATCTACAAGACCTCCTTCGACAAGGCGAACCGGACCAGCGCGTCGAGCGCCCGGGGGATCGGGATCGGTGCGGCGTTGCCGGTTTTCGAGGCGGTGAAATCCGAGATCGGCTGTCCCGTCCTGACCGACGTGCACGAGCCGGCGCAATGCGCCGAGCTGGCCTCGGTCGTTGACGTGCTGCAGATTCCCGCGTTTCTCTGCCGGCAGACGAATCTGTTGCTGGCTGCCGGTCAAACCGGCGCCGCGATCAACGTCAAGAAGGGCCAGTTTCTGGCCCCCTGGGACATGCAGAACGTCGTCGACAAGATCAGGTCGACCGGCAACCAGCGGGTCATGGTCTGCGAGCGGGGCGCGAGCTTCGGCTACAACACATTGGTCAGTGACATGCGCGCCCTTCCCATCTTGGCGGAAACGGGCTGCCCCGTGGTGTTCGACGCCACCCATTCCGTGCAGCAGCCGGGCGGGCAGGGGACCAAATCCGGTGGCCAGCGGGAATTTGCCCCGGTTCTGGCCAGGGCGGCGGTTGCCGTGGGCGTCGCGGCCCTGTTCATGGAAACCCATCAGGACCCGGACAACGCGCCGTCCGACGGGCCCAACATGGTTCATCTGACTGACATGCCTGGCGTGCTAGAAACGCTGGTCGAATTCGATCGCTTGGCCAAGGCCCGGCCGGCCGTGCCCTGATCCCCGCCATTCGATAACGCCACCGGAGGTTCCCATGACTGCCATCGTCGATGTCTATGCCCGAGAAATCCTGGATTCGCGAGGCAACCCAACGGTGGAAGTCGACGTCACTTTGGAGACCGGCGTGCTGGGCCGCGCGGCAGTGCCGTCGGGTGCCTCGACGGGAGCCCACGAAGCGGTCGAACTGCGCGATGGCGATGCTTCCCGCTATTTGGGCAAGGGGGTGTTGCAGGCGGTCGACGCGGTCAACGGTGAAATCGGCGATGCCCTGGCCGGCGTCGATGTGGAAGACCAATGCATGATCGACCGGGCGATGATCGATCTGGACGGGACGCCGAACAAGGGCCGCCTGGGTGCCAATGCGATCCTCGGCGTCAGCCTTGCCGTCGCCCGGGCGGCGGCGGAAGAAGCCGGCCTGCCGTTGTATCGCTATATCGGTGGTGCCCATGCCAATGAACTTCCCGTGCCGATGATGAACATCGTCAATGGCGGTGCCCATGCGGACAATCCGATCGATTTCCAGGAATTCATGGTTATGCCGGTGGGGGCCGAGACCTTTGCGGAAGGCCTGCGCATGGGGGCCGAGGTCTTTCACACGCTGAAGAAGGGGCTTTCCGCCGCCGGCTATGGTACCAACGTCGGCGACGAGGGCGGCTTCGCCCCCAACCTGCAAAGCACGGAGGAAGCCATCGGGTTCGTCATGAAGGCGATCGAGGGCGCGGGCTATGCGCCGGGTGAAGACGTGGTCCTCGCGCTGGACAGCGCCTCGACCGAATTCTACCGCGACGGCAAGTACGAGATGACGGGCGAGGGCCAGTCGCTCGGCCCCGACGAGATGGTTCGGGTTTACGAAGATCTCTGTGACCGGTATCCGATCAAATCAATCGAAGACGGCATGGCGGAAGACGACTGGGACGGTTGGAAAGCCTTGACGGACGTCATCGGGGACCGGGTCCAACTGGTCGGGGACGATCTGTTCGTGACCAATCCGCAGCGTCTGGCCGACGGCATCGAACGCGGCGTTGCCAATTCGATCCTCATCAAGGTGAACCAGATCGGCACGTTGACGGAGACCTTGGACGCGGTCGAGATGGCCCATCGCGCCGCCTATACCAGCGTGATTTCCCATCGGTCGGGCGAGACCGAGGACACAACAATCGCCGATATCGCCGTCGCGACCAACGCGGGGCAGATAAAAACCGGCTCGCTGTCTCGTTCTGATCGCCTGGCGAAATACAATCAGCTTTTGCGAATCGCCGAAGACCTGGACGCGACCGGTCGCTACGGTGGTGTGCGCATATTCCGTTAGTGCTTTGTTTTTCCACGTCAGACCGCGAGTCCTAACCTTAAATTAACCATCGTCGCCTAGATTTCTTCACACCGATTCGCCGCTTGGGCGCGGCGTCACGGGGGAGAAGGGGCAGGGCCATGGCCGATGGATTTCAACAGATCAAGAAACAGGCGTTTCGTGTCCTGGGGCCGACCCTGGGCATTCTCGCCTGCGTTTATTTTTCCTACCACGCATTCCAAGGCGACCGGGGCCTTGGTGCCCTGATCGACCTCAAGGAAAAGGTCGCCGCCGCCCAAGCGACGGCACGGGAGCTGGAACGGCGGCGCGACCATTGGAAGCATCGGGTCGGTCTGATCAGCGCGGCGAGCTTGGATTTGGACATGTTGGAAGAGCGCGCGCGGGTGATGCTGAACGTGGGCTTCTCCCGGGATCACGTCATTCTTTTGGATCGTGGGGAGGATTGATGCATGAGCCCCCTGTCAGAGAGCCTCCGGCCGCCCTATTTCGCCGCCGTGGTCTCACCCAATGGCGCGGTCCAGGAGCGCGCGGGGGTGTTGGCCATGGAAACGATGATTTCGTTGGCGCCCAGGCTCGACGGATTTCTTGGACTGGAGACCGCGCGTCTGACGGACGGCACCCGAGCGGCCGTTTGTTATTGGCAGTCGGCCGAAGCCATCTCCAGATGGAAAATGCGGGTCTTGAAACGGCTTATTCTGGATCATAACGGTCAGCACCGGCGGATCGAGGAGGCTTGCGCCATCGATGTCATCTGCGTCGCCAAACGTCTGTTCGGCAAGAGGCTGCCGAAACTGCCGAAAGTTCTTTCGACGACAACCCAGACCGACACGCGGGAGGCCCGGGCGTGAGCGTCGTGGCGGCCAGGTCCCTTGCGGAGCGCACGGGCCGGCGACAGGATCCGGTCTACGCGGCCGTGATCCATACACAACCGACCGCCGGCACCGCCTCCGCCCGGTGGCAGCGCACCTTGTCGCTCCTTGCCGCGTTGGCCGAGGAGAACCCGGGCTATTTGGGATATGCCGTCGAAACCGGAACTGACGGAGAATACGCCGTGACCCATTGGCGCCACCCTCGGGATATCGCGAGGTGGAAGAAGGCTTGTCGCATGGTCGAAGGCGACCGCCGTCTGTTGGACCGGATGTTTGGCGAGGAAAGCTGCCTTTGGCCCTGGATGCGCGAAACAGCTGTCGTTTAACATTGCGTTGCACAAAATAAACTTAATTTAAGTTAAAAATAAAGCAGTATTCCTGACCTTTCTTGATTCCTCCGCGGAAATCACTATACCGTAGGCGGCAGGTCACCGGGATTGAGCCCGTGCGACCATCGACTTATGGCGAGCCGACGTCGGCGTCATGACGCCGGGGGGGCGCTTTTTTCGGGAGGCATCATGGCTAAATCACCCAAGTCTTCGCAGGCCCGTTCGGGGGCGCGGTCGAGCCGGGCAAAGAAACCCGCGGCACCCAAGGAATCCTTGGAAAATCTCAAGGCCTATTACCGCAACATGCTGTTGATTCGTCGGTTCGAAGAGAAGGCCGGGCAGCTATATGGCATGGGTTTGATCGGCGGTTTCTGCCACCTTTACATCGGGCAGGAAGCCGTTGTCGTTGGCATGCAGGCGGCGGCGGAACCGCAGGATACGGTGATCACCAGTTACCGCGATCACGGTCATATGCTGGCCTGCGACATGGACCCCAAGGGTGTGATGGCCGAATTGACAGGTCGGCGCGGCGGCTACTCCAAGGGTAAGGGCGGCTCAATGCACATGTTTTCCCGCGAAAAGAACTTTTTCGGTGGGCATGGCATCGTTGGTGGCCAGGTGCCGCTCGGCACCGGGCTGGCGTTCGCCCATAAGTACAAAGGCGACGGCGGCGTCTGCATGACCTACTTCGGAGACGGCGCCGTCAACCAGGGACAGGTTTACGAGAGTTTCAACATGGCGGCGATCTGGTCCCTGCCGGTGATCTACGTGATCGAAAACAACAAGTACGGCATGGGCACCGCGATTGAACGGACATCTGTATCGACCGAGTTGCACAATCGCGGTGCGGCCCACGGCATTCCCGGCGAGCCGGTCGATGGCATGGACGTCATCGCCGTCAAACAGGCCGCGGAAAAGGCGCTGAAACACTGCCGCGACGGCAAGGGACCGTACATCCTCGAAATGAAGACCTACCGCTATCGCGGGCATTCCATGTCCGACCCGGCGAAGTACCGGTCGAAGGAAGAAGTTCAGAAAGTGCGCCGGGAAACCGATCCCATCGACATGTTGGCGTCGAAGATGTTGGACGCCAAAATGGTGACCGAAGATGAGCTCAAGGCCATCGACAAAGAGGTCAAGGCGCTGGCCAATGAGGCCGCCGAATTCGCCCAGCAGAGCCCGGAGCCGGATGAGTCTGAGCTTTGGACCGACGTCCTCGTTGAGGCCTAGGCCAAGACGGCAGCGAAAGGAATTCAGAACAATGGCTACACAAGTACTTCTGCCGGCGCTGTCGCCCACCATGACCGAGGGCAAGATCGCGAAATGGCTTAAATCCGAGGGCGATACCGTGGAAAGCGGCGATGTCCTGTTGGAAATCGAAACGGACAAGGCCACCATGGAGGTGGAGGCCGTGGACGAAGGCGTTCTCGGCAGAATCCTGGTCGCCGAGGGGACCGACGGCGTTGCCGTCAACACGCCCATCGCCGTGATCGTCGAAGAAGGCGAAGACGTTCCCGCCGATGCCGGCACGGCGCCTGCCGCAGAACCGGCCCCCGCCACGGTGGCCACACCCGCGCCGGCCCCAGTGGCGGCCCCAGTGGCGGCGGAGCCGGAATACAACGGACCCATGAAAACGACGACCGTCCGCGAGGCGCTTCGCGATGCCATGGCCGAGGAAATGCGCCGGGATGAGGCGGTCTTCCTCATGGGGGAAGAGGTGGCGCAGTACCAGGGCGCCTACAAGATCTCCCAGGGGCTGCTGGACGAGTTCGGCGAGCGCCGGGTGATCGACACGCCGATCACGGAAATCGGTTTCGCCGGGCTTGGCACCGGCGCCGCGTTCTTGGAATTGAAGCCGATCGTCGAATTCATGACCTTCAATTTCGCCATGCAGGCCATCGACCACATCATCAATTCGGCGGCCAAGACGCTTTATATGTCCGGTGGCCAGATGGGTTGCCCCATCGTCTTCCGGGGGCCGAACGGCGCGGCGGCCCGCGTGGCGGCGCAGCATTCCCAGTGCTATGCGTCCTGGTACGCCCATTGCCCGGGTCTCAAGGTGGTCGCGCCCTGGTCGGCGGCGGATGCCAAGGGACTTTTGAAGGCCGCCATCCGCGACCCCAACCCGGTGGTGTTCCTGGAGAACGAAATCCTCTACGGCCAGTCTTTCGAGATTCCGGACGACGAAGACTGGACCCTGCCCATCGGCAAGGCCAAGATCGAACGGCCCGGCAATGACGTGACCCTGGTGGCCTATTCCATTGCCGTCGGCATTTGCATGGAGGCGGCGGAGCAACTGGCGGCCGAGGGCATCGATGCCGAAGTCATCAACATGCGATCGGTGCGGCCCATCGACGTGGAGACCATCTGCACGTCGGTGAAGAAGACCAACCGCATCGTTTCCGTGGGCGAGGGATGGCCGACCTGTGGCATCGGCGCAGAGGTCAGCCAGCTGGTCATCGAACATGCGTTCGATTACCTGGACGCGCCGCCGACCCGGGTCGCCGGGGCCGACGTGCCGATGCCATACGCGGCGAACCTGGAAGCCCTGGCATTGCCCAAGGCGCATAACGTCGTCGAGGCGGCCAAGGCCGTCTGCTACGCCTGAGACCGGGGAGGGATCAAGACATGCCGATCAAGATTTTGATGCCGGCGCTGTCGCCCACGATGACCGAGGGCAACCTGGCGAAATGGCACAAGCAAGAGGGCGACACGGTGGAAAGCGGCGATGTGTTGGCCGAAATCGAAACCGACAAGGCGACCATGGAGGTCGAAGCCGTGGACGAAGGCGTGTTGGGCAAGATCGTCGTCCCGGAAGGTGCCAGCGACGTCGCGGTGAATTCGGTCATTGCCCTGTTGTTGGAGGACGGCGAGGACGCATCGGCGCTGGACGGCGTCGATACCTCGGCCGCCGTTGCGGCACCCACGGGTGAAGCACCGCCGGCACCGGCCCCTGAACCCACGGCGCCGACCGCCGATCCGGCCCCGGCACCTGCCGCCGCGCCCGCGCCTTCGGGAGAGCGCATCTTTGCCAGTCCCTTGGCACGCCGTATTGCCGGACAGGAAGGTTTGGAACTCGCCGCCATCGCCGGTTCCGGTCCGCGCGGGCGGATCGTCAAGCGTGATATTGACGCGGCTATGGCCGCGGGCATTGGAAAAGCAGGTGCGGCCCCGGCCGCAAGCCCGGCGCCTGCCGCGGCGGCGGCACCGACCATCGACGACCCGGTGTTCGCCAACATGCCGGAATTCGACGCGGTCGAAAACTCCACCATGCGCAAGGTCATCGCCACGCGGCTGACCGGCTCGGCCCGGGACGTGCCGCATTTCAATACGTCGGCAGACATTGAGATCGACGCCCTTATGGCCATGCGTAAGGAACTAAACGGCCGCGAGGGCGCGGATTACAAGATCTCCGTCAACGATTTCGTCATCAAGGCCGTGGCCATTGCGCTCAAACGCTGCCCGGATGTAAACGCCGCCTATACGGACGATGCGATCCTGAAATTCAAACGGGTCGACATCTCCATGGCCGTGGCCATCGACGGCGGCCTGATCACGCCGGTCATCAAGGATGCCGGCAGCCTGGGCCTGGCCGCCATCTCCGAGCAGGCCAAGGAACTGGCCGGCAAGGCGCGGGACGGCAAGCTTCAGCCCGAGGAATTCCAGGGCGGGACGTTCTCGATCTCCAATCTGGGGATGTTCGGCGTGAAGTCGTTCAATTCCATCATCAACCCGCCCCAGGGCGGCATTCTGTCCGTCGGCGCTGGCGAACAGCGCCCCGTGGTCAAGGACGGCGCGCTCGCCGTCGCCACGGTCATGACCCTGACGCTGGCCGTCGATCACCGCTGCATCGACGGCGCCGCCGCCGCGGGCTTCATGAAGGAGCTGAAGGGGATCCTGGAAGACCCGCTTCAGTTGATGCTGTAGGAGAGGGCGCGTCATGGCCGATACATCTTTCGACGTTGTCATCATCGGGGGCGGGCCCGGCGGCTACGTCACCGCGATCCGCGCGGCGCAGCTGGGCTTCAAGACCTGCGTGGTCGAGAAAGAGCACCTGGGCGGCATCTGCCTGAACTGGGGTTGCATTCCGACCAAGGCGCTGCTGCGGTCCGCGGAAATCTACCATTACATGAAGCACGCCGGCGCCTACGGCCTGGAATGCAAGGACCCGACCTTCGATCTTCAGAAGGTGATCGAGCGGTCGCGGGGAGTCTCGGCGCAGTTGAACGGCGGCGTCGGGCATTTGCTGAAGAAGAACAAGGTCACCGTGATCGACGGCGCGGCCAGGCTGAAGGGCGGCGGCAAGGTGGCTGTTGTCGATGCCGACGGGAAGGCCCTGCCGGACTTGACCGGCAAGCACATCATCGTCGCCACGGGTGCGCGCCCCCGCGTTCTGCCGGGGCTGGAGCCGGACAAGAAGCTGGTCTGGACCTATTTCGAGGCCCTGGTGCCGGACATCATGCCGAAGAAGCTCTTGGTCGTCGGCTCCGGCGCCATCGGCATCGAGTTCGCCAGTTTCTTCCACACCATGGGGGCGGACGTCACCGTGGTCGAGGTCATGGACCGGATCATGCCCGTGGAAGATGCCGAGATTTCCGATATCGCCCGCAAGCAGATGGAGAAGCTGGGTCTCAAGATCATGACCGAGGCCAAGGTCACCAAGCTGGACAAGGCAGCCGACAGCGTCACCGCCACCATCGAGGACAAGACCGGCAAAACCCAGCAGATCACCGTCGACCGGGTGATCTCCGCCGTCGGCGTGGTCGGCAACATCGAGGACATCGGCCTGGAAAACACCAAGGTCAAGACGGACCGGGGCTGCATCGTCATCGACGGCTACGGCCGCACGGACGAGCCCGGCGTCTACGCCATCGGCGATGTGGCCGGCCCGCCCATGCTGGCCCATAAGGCCGAGCACGAAGGCGTCATCTGCATCGAGAAGATCAAGGGCCTGCCCAACGTCCATCCCATGGAAAAGACGCAGATCCCCGGCTGCACCTATTGCCATCCGCAGGTCGCCAGCGTCGGCCTGACGGAAGCCAAGGCGATCGAGGCGGGGCACAAGGTCAGGGTCGGCCGCTTCCCCTTCGTCGGCAACGGCAAGGCCATCGCGCTCGGTGAGCCCGACGGCATGATCAAGACGGTGTTCGACGAGAAGACGGGACAATTGCTGGGGGCCCACATGGTGGGCGCGGAAGTGACGGAGCTGATCCAGGGGTTCGTCGTCGCCATGGGCCTCGAGACCACCGAGGAAGAGCTCATGCACACGGTCTTCCCGCATCCGACGTTGTCGGAGATGATGCACGAGTCGGTGCTTGACGCCTATGACCGGGTGATCCATTTCTAGTTGTCGCAAAACCTGAGCGGTCGAATGGACCGCGAAAGTGGCTTTGCGCGGAAAAATGAAATGACAGAAAACGCTTCAGACAACGTTCGCCCCTTCCGCCATCCGGAGAAGCGCAACAATCCGGAGAACCCCCACCGGAAGAAGCCCGCGTGGATCCGGGTCAAGGCGCCCACGTCCAAGGCCTACGGCGAGACCCGCGCGCTCATGCGCGACTTGGGGCTCAATACGGTCTGCGAGGAAGCGGCCTGCCCCAACATCGGCGAGTGCTGGGCCAACAAGCACGCCACGGTGATGATCCTGGGCGACATCTGCACGCGGGCCTGCGCGTTCTGCAACGTGGCCACCGGCAAGCCCGGCGCCGTCGACCCCATGGAGCCGGAAAACCTCGCCATCGCCGTGGGCGAGATGATGATGAACCACCTGGTCATCACCTCCGTCGACCGGGACGATCTGGACGATGGCGGGGCGGATCAGTTCGTCAAATGCATCCGGCGCATTCGTGACACGTCCCCGCATACGACGATCGAGGTTCTGACGCCCGATTTCCGGGACAAGCCGGGCGCGCTTGAGGCTGTCATCACCGCCAAGCCGGACGTTTTCAACCACAACCTGGAGACCGTGCCCCGGCTCTATCCCTCCATCCGGCCGGGGGCGCGGTATTTCCATTCGCTCAGGCTGCTCGACGACGCCAAGGACATCGATCCGGAGATCTTCACCAAGTCGGGGATCATGGTGGGGCTCGGCGAAACGCGGGAGGAAATCCTTCAGGTGATGGACGATCTGCGCTCGGCCCGGGTGGATTTCCTGACCATCGGCCAGTACCTGGCGCCGACGCCCAGGCACGCGCCCGTCGACCGGTTCGTCACGCCGGATGAATTCGAGGAGTACCGGCGCCTGGCGGAAGCCAAGGGCTTCCTCTTGGTCTCCGCCTCGCCCCTGACCCGGTCGTCCCATCACGCGGGCGACGATTTTGCCCGCCTCAAGGCGGCGCGACAAGCGGCGCATGCCTGACCCTGGGCCATTGGCCGTGCCGTGCTATCTGCGGATACTAGTGCTCTTGACTTAATCCGGACTGCGGCCGCGCTCAGCCGGTGGCTTTGGTTTACCCCCTGCTCTTTGGGTCTCTCCTGGAACGCTCAGGGCGCGGTCGATATTTCGAGCGGTAAGCTGCAGAATCTGCTCGTATCTTTCGGAATGCCACTTTGGAAACCCGGGTTCTTTAAGGTCTCCGCGTCGTTCGGTATCGGGCTCTGAGTCCTTGCTTAATTCGGAGAACGGGCTCCATAGGTTCCACGTTTCAATGAAGGGCGGCATCAACCACTGATCTGCGGAAGATGACGGGTCTCTATGGCCCGAGTGTAAGAAGGCCCAACACAAATTGATGGTTTTTTCTAGAATGGACGTGTGCTTGTTGAGGGGTTCCTTGCCAAGCAACTCCCGCTCGCATTCCAGAACCTCGTCAACCGGATCGTTGGCGATCCAAAAGACAGGATAAGGAATACCGTTGCGAACCCCCTTCAATGGGCGGCGGCCATCGTAGTACATCTTAATGTCGTTAAGGCTGAATTCGATCGGGTCTTTGCGATAGACTTTTACCGATACAGGCGCTTTTAGAAACGCAGATAACCGCTTATCGTCATTGACGTCTTTCGTGCCGGCTGCCTCATGGCGTATTGCTTTGCCGCCATCCTTGATCATGTAGAGCGTGCGGGCCAAGAGGTATGCCAGATCAGCAGAGACGGTCATTTTTTCCGGCGTTGCCAGGTCCGCCAAGCGGAACCCCACATCAACTTGCGGCCCGACATAGTCGAGATACTGATGCAACGCGTCCTGCGCACAATCTTCGATAGTGCCGATCTTGCCTGAAGGAAAAGGCAAGTCAGCCGCCTTAGTATCGATGCCCGCCCGCTCTTTAAGGTGCTCACGGCCGTAGCGATAGGCCAGGGGTGCCACGTATTTCATCGCCTGTGCATCCTTGGGGGCCGGAAGTTCAATGTTCCGGGGGCCGAGCACGATCTCCGAGTTGTTGACGGGAAAACCGGCCAGCCAGGCACTGGCTTTCACGTTCAGCGGGTTCCATTTCTTGTCCCGCATATGCGCGCGGATCTTTTTTACCGCCTCACTGAAAACCTTGACGGCAACGAGGGCCTGTATCGGATTTTCAAGTTTCAGAATAAAGACGGATTCATCGCCAATGGCCTTCCAATGATGTGGCTTCGCACGGATGGGGGCTTGATTTTTTCTTGTCTCGCGGGCGTAGAAGGGGCGTTCATGAGTTAGCAGCTTGACGAGGTCCGCTTGTGAGGTTTCATAGTTGGGGTTGTTGTTCAAACCCTGCGCGACATTGAAGACGGCTTCCCAAATAGAATCGAGATCCAGTTCCAATTGACTGAAAACATGCGCAAACGGCGACGACCAGGGCTGGGGATCTATACCGTCGGTTTCGCTGATAGTTTGATGAGGATGATTCGCTTGTTTGTAGGGTGTGGACCCGACGAAATCCATGCTCAGGAACAACCGGACGCGCCGGCTCGGGAATTCAACGTTCAAGATATTCACCCTCAGGCGTAAGGGATCGCCAATTTGGCGATCAACGCAAAGAGTCTAAGCAAACAGGTGTAGAGGTATCAAGAAGTCACTTAGCTAAGTGTCTCTTTACCGCATGGCGGCGGCGGTGCCCACGTGCAGAGAAATTTCCTGAGAATCAGTCTCGGCCTGCGTTAGCAGTTCATCCCACTGTCTAACCAGCACCGGCCATACTCCGAACTTTTTCGCCAGCAGCGCGTAACGCTCCCGTTCGTTCCTCGGCCCATCCCCGTCTTGTGCAAGTGCTGCTTTGGCCGCTCGAAAACGATCCGGCGGCATCAAAAAGGCCGCGGCAAAGTAATCGGCTTGATTGTTGGCTTCGTCGCTCGCCTGTTTCTCTTCGTCGTCCAGCCCTGCCTCGTCAGAATCGCCTAACTGTTTAGCAAAAAAAGATTTTTGGCCGTCGTAAACGTGCAAATAATAATGCCCCAATTCATGAGCGATGTTCCAAAGGCGCATGGTCGGGCCGTCGCCGTCCAGGTGATAGATCGTGAAATCTCCGTTACCGTGAACCCGAATGGCGCCGCCGCCGCGACCCTCTTCGGAAAACAGGGGTTTTTCTTCAATCCGGCCGCCCATGGATTCGATCACGGCTTCGAACTGTTCGAGAAAGCCTCGACTGCTGTCACTTTCAGACAGGAGGAGCAATTCATCGGCGGACAGGTTGTTCCGATCCGGCCCCGGCCCGGCTGTGTCTTCCTCTCGCGCCGCCCTGCGGTCGAAGATTTCACGCGCCTCTACCGCCCACTTGATGATCTCATCCGGGCTGAGGTTGCATGGACGAATTCCTTTGGGCGATGACTTCACATTCTGCTTGGTATTGGTATCATCACCCATGGTTTTGCTTTCCAACGCCATGCCTCTCCCCCTGCAATCAACCACCCTAATCAACCACCCAATGTCGCTATACAGGCGCTCCGCTCCCCTTTAACGTGCGCGCAATGACACAGCTATGACACAACATGTTGTATGTCGTGTCACCTGAAAACTCTAAGTCTGGCATTTGCCAGTGGGCCACAGCGCCCGCCATGAGGCAGGCAATTCCCTTTTAAGACAAAGGGTTATCACCTTCGGATCAAGGTGACACTAGACCTTTGCCTCACGGAATTCAATGGCTCTTTTCCACATCCTGTACACCGTCTCGCCCACAGTTAGAGCGTAGAATCCTAGTAGACGATTCGTGCCGGACGGGGATCGCCGCCAGTCAATCCTGATCGCCACGACAGGTATGGAGGCTAGACAAGCTGGTTTCGTCAAGGTCATAAGTCCCGCCATGCCGACCCATGCTGAAATCCGCCGCTTGGCTTATCCGCCGGTGAAGATGTTCGATCTCGTCGCCGGGGTCGAGAGATACCCGGAGTTCCTGCCCTGGTGCCTGATGACCCGCATTCGTGAGAAGTCGGAAACCCTGCTGGTCGCCGACATGGTGATTGGTTTCAAGGTTTTCCGAGAGAAGTTCACTTCTCGAGTGTCGCTTGACCAGCCCGGATTGCGGATCGATGTCGAGTATACGGACGGCCCTTTCAGGTATCTGAAAAATCATTGGGTTTTCATTCCGGCCGAAGACGGCCGCGAATGCGATGTCGATTTTTTTGTCGATTTCGAGTTTCGCTCGAAAATTCTTCAGTCGGCCATTTCCATGGTTTTCAACGAAGCCGTGATGAAGATGGTCAATGCCTTCGAGGCCCGTGCCGACGACCTTTACGGCCGTTAGAGTATCCGTTTTTCTCAAGCATTGATTTTCGCCGCTTCCGGTTCGCTGGCTAGGAAGGCCGGCCTGCCGATCTCAACCGTTTCAATCTAGACATGACACGCTCTAGCCGGAAACTTCCAACAGCATCTCCAGCGCCCGGCGAACGGTGGCTTCGCGCACGGCGTTGCGGTCACCGGGAAAGACCCGCCGGTCAAGGAGGACGCCTGCGCCCTCCCGCCGCGCCGCGGCCAAATGGACGAGGCCGACCGGCTTTTCCACCGAACCTCCACCGGGTCCGGCGATCCCGGTGACGGCGACGGCGCAATCCACGGGAGCGTTCGCCAGGGCGCCCTGGACCATGGCGCGGGCGACTGGTTCGCTGACCGCGCCGTGGGTATCGATCAGTTCCATCGGCACGCCGAGCATCGCGACCTTGGCTTCGTTGGAATAGGTCACGAAGCCCCGATCGACGACGGCGGAGGATCCGGCGACATCGGTCAAGGCACCGGCGATCAGGCCGCCGGTGCAGCTTTCGGCGGTGGCGACGGTCAGTTCCGCCGCCGCATAGTCGTCGATCACTTGTTTTGCTAGATCCCGCATGCCCGTCATCCCATCAACTGCGCCGCGCCATAAACGCACAATGCGGCATAGCCCCCGGCGATCAGGTCGTCGATCATCACCCCCCAGGCGCCGGGCAATTCCCGGTCGGCCCAGTTGACGGGCCAGGGTTTCCACACGTCGAACAGGCGAAACGCCGCGAACCCGACGGCGAACAAGACCGGGTCCAAGGCCGCGGGAAGGAGCGCAATCCACTGACCGGCGACTTCGTCGATCACGATCCAGGACGGGTCCTTGTCGTCGCCAGAATTCTCTGTCATGGCAAGCAAAGCATTGGTCACCCAAAGACCGGCAAGCGCGGCGACCAAACTGGCAGCCGCCAAACTCTGCCAACCACCCAGATCAACGATCACCCAGGCAAAGGGAAGGGCGCCCAGCGAACCCATTGTCCCGGGTGCCAAAGGCGACAGCCCCAGGCCGAACCAAGTGGCCACGAGCCGCAACCCCCGAGGCCGCTTCACGCCAAGCGCCGGCGGGCCCTTTTCGGCCCCCGCGGGGTCCTGCATATCGGGGTGAGGCAATGATCCCGTCATCACGCAAACTTAGGTCATTTGACGGTGCCGCGCATCCACAGAAAAAGAACGCCCTGGTTGGCGCAAAACGAGACTTGAACGGTATCGACCTTCCCTATACCTTCCACGATGGCGCAGGTTCCCCGAGACAGGGAAAATCCCGGTTACCAACCGTCCGCCAAACCATCGTCGGGGCGGTCGGGCAAGACTGGAATTTTCTGGTGAGCTCTCTGGGTGCCGCCCGGCCGAGGCATGAACCCGTATTCGGCCAAGGCGGCATTCTCTGAATGGAAGCGGCTCGGGTCTTAAATCGGGTCTTACAATATTGAAAAACAATAACTTGTAACAATGCTCAGAGATTAGGGCTCAGAGATTAGGGAAGGAAACAGGGGGCATGCCAAGACGGGGACCATACGACCTTAACCGACCGGGTCGATTCCGCCAGTTCATTGACAGAGTATTCCCCGAACGGCAGTTCGTCGTTCGCACCGATGGCAAGGTGTCCTATTTCCGCCTGACCAAGGCGATGCAGATGGGCATGACCTTCGCTTTCGTCGCGGTGTTTTCTTGGAGCACCTTCACGTCGGTTAGTTTCGTCCTGCACGATCGCGTTCTGCGCGACAAGGACAACGAGATCGCCGGCGCCCGCTTGGCCTATCGTTCGTTGCTCAACGAAGTCGCCGAATACCAGCGAAAGTTTGCTTCGATCACCCGTGATCTCGAAGAGAATCATTCCCTGATGTTGGGGCTCGTCGAGAAGAACGCCCAGTTGCAGCGCAATCTCAGCTCGGTTTCGCGCCGCCTGGAAATCACCGCGGCGGAGCGTGAACAGGTGACCAGCGCCCGCGAACGGTTGAAAGAACAATTGGCGGCCCTGGAAAACGAGATGCAGTCGCTGTCCGGGCGCAACTTCGCCTTGAAAGACAATCTGAACGCGGTCGAATCCGATCTTCACGTCGTGATGCGCGAACGCAATCAGGCGCGAAACGATTCGAACCGCATGCGCAATCGGGTCGATGAGCTGACCGACCGCTTGCAGGAATTGCAGAATACGGAAGGCGAAGTCATCCAACGGATGAACGAGCGCGCCGGCGATCAGATCGCCGGCCTTGAAAACATCATCGGATTGACCGGACTCGACGTCGACCGCTTCCTCGGCCTGACGGATGCCGGGAGCGACGCCGGCAAGGGCGGTCCGTTCATTCCGGTTCGCCCGGACGGCTTGCCGGCGGACGATTTGAAGGTCGAGTTGGCAAACCTGGACCGCAATCTTAACAGATTGGAATCTTTGCAGGTTTCCATGACCCGCGTGCCGCTCGCCGCGCCCATGCCGACCTACTACATCACCTCCAGTTTCGGCAAACGCCGTGACCCGATCACCAAACGTTGGGCCGCCCATTACGGCATTGATCTGGGCGGGCCGTTGAAGTCCAAGATCTATTCGACCGCCGCCGGCAAGGTGACTTTCGCCGGGTGGAAAGGGCGGTATGGCCGTCTGGTCGAGGTCGATCACGGCATGGGGCTGAAGACTCGCTACGGACACCTCCACAAGATTCTGGTCAAGAAAGGCCAGGACGTGAAGTTCCATGAGAAAGTCGGTCTTTTGGGCAATACGGGCCGGAGCACCGGTCCGCACCTCCACTACGAGGTGGTTTTCAACGGAAAGCCGATGAACCCGATGAAGTTCATCAGGGCAGGAAAATATGTTTTCAAAGACAAGTAAGGGGTCGAGCAATCAAAGCGCCCCTCAAACCACGGCCAAAGCGGCGGGTCCGTCGATCATTTCCGCCGATCTTCGGATCATCGGCGATTTGACGTCAGAGGGCGAAATCCAAATCGATGGCACGGTCGATGGAGATATCCGCACGAAGAGCTTACTTGTCGGTGAGACGGCCAACATCAAGGGTGAGATCGTTTCCGACAAGGTCCAGGTTCACGGTACGATTAACGGCCAGATCAAGGCTCGATCGGTGACGCTTGCACGGTCGGCGCGGGTCACCGGGGACATTCTGCATGAAGATCTGGCCATCGAAAACGGCGCCTTTCTCGAAGGACACTGCAAGCGTCTGGTCGAGAAAAAGGACTTGGACGCGGTCAAGAAGACGGCCGGGGGTGCCGCCGTGGGCACGGTCAAGCCGACGCCCGCCGCCGCGGAATAGGCGTCCGGCCGGCGCGCTTGTTTCTCAGGTCAATTCGCCTTGAGCTGCCGCCCGGCCGATGGCTTGGGCAAACACACCCGCATCGGTGTTTCCGCCGGAACAAACAACCAATAGGTTTCGCCCGGCGACCGGCAGTTTCCCCGTCAACACGGCGGCCAAAGCAACCGCCCCGCCGGGTTCGACCACCAGCTTGAGATACTTGAAGGCTGCGGCCATCGCCGCCATGGCTTCGTCATCGCTGACCACCAGGCCTGTGGTCGTCCGTTCGCGATTGACGGCGAAAGTCAGGTCCCCCGGGGTCGGGGCCAGCAGTGAGTCGCAGATTGAGCGCGCCGCCGGATCGTTTTCCAAAAGCGTTCCGGCGCTCAAGGACCGGGTCGTGTCGTCGAAACCGTTCGGTTCGACGGGAAAGACCTGGGTCCTCGACGAAAGCGCCTCGACCGCCGTGGCGCAGCCGGCCGTCAGACCGCCGCCGCCGCAAGGGCACAGAAAGGCATCGACCTGCCAATCGTCCCGGGCGCAGTCCTCGAGCGCCTCCTTGGCCAAGGTACCTTGCCCCGCCATGGTCAAGACCGCGTCATAGGGCTTGATCAGCGTTGCACCGCGCTTTGCCTGCAGATCCCGGCCCATCTCCTCGCGGTTGTCCGTATAGCGATTGAAGGTGATGACCTCCGCGCCCCAGGCCCTGGTCAATTCGATCTTGGTCGCCGGCGCGTCCTCGGGCATCAAGATCGCCGCCGGAATGCCGGCCAAATGGGCCGCGGCGGCGACGCCCTGGGCGTGATTTCCCGATGAATAAGCGACCACGCCGGCAGCCCGGTGCTCATCCGGAATGGCGGCGATTGAGTTGTAGGCGCCCCGGAACTTGAACGAGCCCGTGACCTGCAACGGTTCTGCCTTGATCCGCAGGCGGCAACCGAGTTGTTCGTTGAGCAGCGTGCTTTCCAAACGCGGCGTGCGCCGGGCGACGCCGGCAATCGCTCCGGCCGCCTGTTCCACGTCGCCGTAGGGCAGGACGTCAGACGCGGGCAAGAACGCCATCGATCACCTCAATCGCGTCCGGTTCGCGCAGGTTGGGCGGGTGGCCGACCCCCGGCACCGTGCCATG
>JANQIJ010000008.1 GCA_028282185.1 Rhodospirillales bacterium | reverse complement strand
CGCGTCGGTGCGCAGGGCCCAGCGCAACCGCGCCGAACGTGACCGGGGATTGGTTTGGATTTCCCGCGCACCGGGCTTTTCGGCACCGCGCTTGATCAGACGGAAGGTCGGCGCCGGCGCTTGCCCCGGCGCATCGGGCAGATGCCGGGACGGCCGGGGCGCGATACCGCTGCGCGCGCGCAGGAAAGTTTTGACCTCACGGTCTTCCAGGGAATGGAACGAGACCACGGCCAGCCGACCGCCCGGCGCCAACAATTGCTCGGCACCGGCGAGGCCACGCGCCAGTTCGCCCAGTTCGTCGTTCACATAGATGCGCAAGGCCTGGAACGTGCGGGTCGCGGGGTCGATCCCGTCCTTGGATTTCTTGACCACGCGGCGCAACAGGGCCGCCAGTTCCCCGGTCCGCGTGATCGGGGTCTTTCCGCGCAATTCGACGATCGCCCGGGCGATCCGGCGGGACGCGCGTTCTTCACCGTAGCGATAGATGAGATCGGCCAATTCCTGTTCGGCCAGCCGATTGACGACATCGGCCGCGGTTTCCTCGGCATCACCCATCCGCATATCCAACGGTCCGTCGGCGCGGAACGAAAAGCCGCGCGCCGGGTCGTCCAACTGCATGGAAGAAACACCCAGGTCGAGCGCGACGCCGTCGATCCGCGCGACCCCGACGCCGGTCAGCAGGTCCGCCATATCGCCGAATCGCCCGGCCAGAACCGTAAGCCGGCCGGCGAATTCGCGCCCCAGATCGGCACCGATTCTTTGGACCAGGGGGTCGCGGTCGATGCCCCAGACCGTGCAGTCGGCGGCCTCAAGCAGGGCCCGGGAATAGCCGCCGGCGCCAAAGGTGGCATCGACATAAACGCCGCCGTCCCGGGGCGCCAGGGCGGCCAGCACCTCGTCCAACATCACGGGGACGTGCATCACCGGGGAGGGCCGGGCATCACTCATCCGCGCCCTCCCCGGCCGATGCGCCTGGCCGTTCCGGTAATTTCCCAGCTTTCGGTAATTTTAGCGTGGCGCCGCGCGCGCGCGCGCGCTCGAAGGCCTGGCCCCGCTGCGCCTCGTAGGCCTTGGGCTCCCACATCATCATGCGCGCACCCCGGCCGACGAACAGAACCTCGCCCCGGATGTTGGCGTAGTCGCGGAGTTCGTCGGTCAAAACGACGCGGCCTTCCGGATCCATCGGCAGTTCACGGGCGTTTTCCAAGATGACCGCCGCCAGATCGTCCTGGTCGTCGGAAAACACGTCCAGGTCTTCCAAGCCGTCGGCCAGACGGGTCATGAAGGTCTCGTCGCAGGCCTCCAGGGCCGGATACTTGAAAGACGGAAAGGCATAGAGGCCGGCGAAGGCGTCGGCATCCTGTTCCTGGCGGGAGCGCGCCGAAAACGACCGGGCAAGGGCGGCACGGAAGGGCTTGGGCACCGAGACCCGGCCCTTCTTGTCGATCCTGTTGACGTGCCGTCCAACCAGCAGCGCCACCGTTACCCCCTCGGGTTTCCACCCAAATCCCAAATGACGGGAACGATCGCGTCGGCGTTTTGACGTCGTCCCCGTGCCCGCCCTGCCGGACCGTTTTGTCGTTCGCCGCCGGGCCTCGGGGAACCTGCTCTTCCCCTTCGTTGAGCCCCTCAACGGATCCACCTCCGAAAGCCGTTGCGGCCATCCCCCCGGAAACACTGCGCCAGGGATACAGTTTGGGTATGATTGGGATATCATGGGAAATTATGGGCGTCAATGGAGTTTCCTTGGTTTTCCTTGGGTTAGCCAGGGCCGGAGGACCACCGTTAACGCTTTCGAAACCACGATTTCGCCGAAACGGCTGGATTTCATGCCTCTGGCCCCTCATTCGGACCGGTTTGAAATTTTTTTCAGAGGGACAAGGAAAACGCCCAAGGACGGCGGAATTTCGCCGCCGCCAAGGTGATTTGTGGGTGATTCAGGGGTGATTTGAGGGCGGTTGCCGATCGGAACGAGGAATCACCCTGCCCGACGGTCGAGCGCTGGAGCAGGCGCCCAACCGGGCGCGCCGCGGTCATCAAGGCGCGTTTGTCATTCGCTGGGATACAGCGGGCAATGGCCGATCGGGTTTGCCGCCGATCAGACGGCGCGCAGCCCCATCACCAAGGCTTGGCGAGGCCCACGGGCTGGACGCTTTCGACCAGATCCGAGGCGTTCAGCACGTCGATGGCCTGGGTCGGGTCGATGCCGTTCTTGAGGTGCAGCTTGACCTCGCGCGCAAGGCCGCAACTGTCCGTTTCGATCCCGGCCCCCGTCATTTCATAAACCGGGCTGACGACGTCTGCGCCGGCGGCGCAGACCACGGACTTCAGAGGTTCGGGCAAATCTTCGGCTTTGGCATTGCGGACGATCGCCCGCAACACGTCACCGGCGACTTCCGCGCTGAGCCGTGCATCCAGCAGATTTTTCGTTGTTTTCGGTAACGACATGACGTCCATCCTTTCATCCAAGGATATAGGACTCCCACCCCGTCAAACAAGATTGAGCGAATTAACCACGTCGACCAGACCATCGCCGAACTCGGTCGTGTTCTGTCCCTGGGGCATGACGCATCCCTGGCGGATGGCGCGATAGACATCGACGGGCGTGATCTGAATTCCCTTGCGCCGCGCCCGGCTGATGATCAGCGCGGCCAATCCGGCGACAAACGGTGTCGCCATGGACGTTCCGGACAAAGAGGCGTAGCCGCCGTTCAAATAGGTGTTGTAGATATCCTCGCCCGGCGCCATGACGAAATTATTGTACTGGGCGCCGTAATTGGAAAACGATGCGCGATTGCCGGCGGCATTGGTCGCGCCGACGGCCAGAACGCCCGGGTCCGACGCGGGATAGCTCGGCTGGGTGGTGTCGTCGTTGCCGGTGGCGGCGACCACGGTCGCGCCATTAACCTGGGCATACTGCAGAATCGGGCCGTATTGATTGCTGCCGTACCCGCCAAGGCTGAGATTAATCACGTCGGCCCCCTGATCGACGGCATATTTGATTCCCGCGCGAATGTCGGTGTCGAGCCCAACGCTGGTGATTTCGCCGGTCACCTGGTTCTCGATCCGGAACATGACGCGGACGGGAAGAATCTTGCCGCCCCAGCATACCCCCGCCACACCGATACCGTTGTCCGTCGCGGCCGCGGCGATGCCCGCACAGTGGGTCCCGTGGCCGTCTTCGTCCGCAGGATCCCGGTCTCGGCCGATGTATTCGCCGATGGGATGCCAATCGCCGTCGGGGCCGCCGTTGTAATCGACGAAATCCCGTCCCGTAATCAGCTTGGCAGCCAGATCGGGATGCTTCAGATCGACCCCGGAATCGACGATCGCGACGACGACGTCATCGTGTCCGGTTTCCATGTTCCAGCCGGCGTCGGCCTTGGTCGCAGCAAAACCCCATTGCCGGCCGTAGTCGGGGTCGTTCGGTTGCACCCGGTGGTAGCGGTAGTAATTTGGCGCGACATTTTTGACGCCGGGCGCGGTTTCCATGAGCGCGCCGCAGGCCTGTTCAACATCGATCGGCGCTTCGAACCGCAAACGATAGGTCCGCGACAGGTCAAGATTGTCCTCATCCCGGTCATAGTCGCTGCCGATGCGGGTTTCCGAAAATGCCATGGCGCCGAAATTTCCAACCGTCGCGTTCTTCGGCGAGAAATTCCGGGTAAAGGTGCAGGGCGGCAAATCCAGCTTTCGCAAGACATCGTCCAGACCGCCACGTTCGAACGACCGCGCGCCCTCGGTCAATCCGGCGGAAACGTTGAATTGCGATGGAATGGCGTCGTTTCGCGCATCCTCATGTGTCACGACGACCAGTTCGTTCGGCGCGTGTCGCGGCAGCGAAGCCTTGCCTGACGCGCCGGAAACAGGCGCTTCTCCCATGCGAATCCCCCCGCACTCATTGGAAAGGTTATTGTAACAAATTTCGCGCTTTGAATGAATTGAAATCCGCGCGACGGCGAGCGGCCGAGATTGCAACGGGGCGCGATCGGACCTGCCGACGCACCTTCCGGAAAGAGGGGACCAGACGGCCTGTAAGCCGGGTTCTGTCCCCGCCGTCCTTGCGGCCTGGCGATGGACGACCATTCATCTGGGACGGACGTTGCCGCCCGCCTCGCGCGACCTACCCGAAGGACGACGCGGGAACGCGCCCGGGGCCAAACCCCTGTCCTTCCTACTCGGTCTTGCTCCCGGTGGGGTTTACCCTGCCATC
>JANQIJ010000423.1 GCA_028282185.1 Rhodospirillales bacterium | reverse complement strand
AAGAAGCCAAGACCGTCGGCGGGGCCCAGTTCCTGGCCCAGGGGACGCTCTATCCCGACGTAATCGAAAGCGTGTCTTTCACCGGCGGACCCAGCGTCACCATCAAATCGCATCATAACGTCGGCGGCCTGCCGGAACGGATGGACATGGACTTGATCGAACCGCTGCGCGAACTGTTCAAGGACGAGGTCCGGGCGTTGGGCCGCGAACTGGGTCTGCCCGATGCCTTCGTCGGCCGCCACCCGTTCCCGGGGCCCGGCCTGGCGATCCGTGTCCCCGGGGCGATAACCGGGGACAAATTGGATATCCTGCGCAAGGCGGATGCCATCTATCTTGAGGAAATCCGCAACGCCGGGCTGTATGACACCATCTGGCAGGCCTTCGCGGTTCTCTTGCCGGTGCAGACCGTCGGCGTTATGGGCGACGCCCGGACCTACGATTTCGTCTGCGCACTGCGCGCGGTAACGTCGACCGACGGCATGACCGCGGATTATTTTCCCTTTGACCACGACTTCCTGGGCCGGGCATCGAGCCGAATCATCAACGAGGTCAAGGGCGTCAACCGGGTGGTCTATGACGTGACCTCGAAACCGCCCGGGACGATCGAGTGGGAATAGCGCCGTCCCGTGACGAAACGCGAGCCAGAGGAATGACCGGTTGGCTTTGGCCCGCCCATGGCCAGGCCGAGCTAGGAGGTCGGCATCGGAGAAATCGTGATGACGAAAACAACATCTGCGCCGGCGGCCCGGCCCACGGGATTTCCGGCTTGAATGAACCGTGACCCCGGAAATGTTGCCGTAATCGGTGGAACGGGCCTCCTTGGCACCGCGTTGTCCGCTGCGCTCGCGCCCCGGGCAGATAGCGTCCGCCGCCTTACGAGACAGGGCGGCGATGCGCATCTGGACCTGACGGACATTGAAGCGGTTCGGCGGACGTTGGACCGGGAGCGCCCGGACTTGGTGATCAACGCGGCCGCCGTCGTCAACCTTCAGGACTGCGAGACGGACCCGAAGCTGGCTTGGTCGACCAACGCGGAACCCGTCAGCGCCCTCGCCGACTGGTGCCGATCAAATGATGCCGGCCTGATCCAAATCTCGACCGACCATTTCTTTGACGGGGACGGCTCCTTGCCGCATGCCGAAGATGCGGACGTTTCATTATTGAACGAATATGCGCGAACAAAACACGCGGCTGAAGACTTCGCGCTTCTCAACCCATCGACATTGGTCGTCAGAACAGCCTTCGTCGGTTCACGCCCAAGCCCCGGCAAGGGATCCTTTTTGGACTGGATCATCGAAAGCGCAGAAAACCGCGATCCAATCACCTTGTTCGAAGATGCCTACTTCAGCCCGATCCACGTCGACGACCTGGCCGCATCGATAATTGATGCATGGCTCTTTGGGGCCAGGGGCATATATAACATTGCCGGGCGGGAGGTCGTGAGCAAGGCTCAGTTCGTCATGGGGATTTGCGACAAACTGAACGTTAACATGGATAAAGCGAAATTCGGCTCGGTGAAGAGCCTCGTTCCGGTCCGCGGTGACAGCCTTGGTCTGGATGTGTCGAAATTTGAAATGCGCCTCGGGAAGAAGCTACCGACCCTGGCCCGGACCATTGAAAAATGCCTGCCGAAATCGCCGTCATGAGGCCATCACCTTTAGCCGCGCCACAAGTCCTCCACTGTGAACGGGAAATTCTGTCTTGATTATCATTGGTGCCCACAACGCTGAGGATAGCAGCCTGTGCTTGATCCGTGACGGCGAATTGAAATGGGCAATCGGCGAGGAACGGCTCCGCCGAGAGAAACTGTTCCAGGGACTGCCTGAACTGGCGCTCGCCCACGTGCTGGAGCAAGAAGGCATCTCAGTCAAAGACGTTGATTATTTCGTTTTTGGATGGAACGCCCACAAACAGGACTATCCGGCCTATGTCGTCAGGCTTCTGAGCCGGATCGCCGCGGAAGAAGCACGGGGGAAACACAGCGCGGCGCTTCTTCATGAGCGGTTCTCGGCCGAATTTTCGAGGGATCTGCCGCTGCGCGAAGCGTTCGGAAAATGGATGTCAACATTGGGCGTCCCGCCTGAAAAAGTGATCTACTACGATCACCATCAAACACATGCTTGGAGTGCGTTCTCGACCTCGCCATTCGATGTAGCGCTCGTGTTCACCCTGGATGCAAGAGGCGATTGGAAATCCGGGTCCGTCAGTGTCGCGGATACGGACACGGGCATAACCGAACTCTGCCATAATTTTCCGTTCGACAGCCTCGGTTTCCTGTACGGCCAGGTGACGGAATATCTTGGGTATCGGCCGCATCGGCACGAGGGGAAGGTCACCGGGCTGGCGGCTCATGGAGAGGCCGGGCGAACGATCGAGATCTTCCGCAAATGCATAGAGTTCGACGGAAACGGGGGTTTCAGGTCGAACTTGGGGTACTACCGTCCCTTCTTCACCAATCAGAGCAACGAATTCGTCGCCGACCTCTCGGATCATTCCCGAGAAGACATCGCGGCGGGCCTGCAATCCCACTGTGAAGATCTAGTCGTCCAGTGGGTGCAATATTGGCTCGACAAGGAGAGGCCAGGCCAGGAAACGAATATTTGCCTATCCGGCGGCCTGTTCGCGAACGTCTTGATCAATCAGAGGGTTGCCGAACTCCCGCACGTCTCGAACATCTATGTTTCACCGCATATGGGCGACGGCGGCCTGTCGCTTGGCGCCGTTGCCCATTGTCAGTTCGAAAACACGAGACAGGCAAAATTGGACATGCCGACCGTCTATCTCGGGCCGCGTTATGGCGCAAACGAAATCCTCGAAGCCTTGCAGATTCATGAGACGGCAATCGACCATGAGCCTTTGGAAGACAAGGTTCAAAACATCGTTGAAGACATCTTGCAAGACAGGGTCATCGGCTACTTCGACAACCGGATGGAATGGGGACCGCGCGCGCTGGGCGCCCGTTCGATCATCTACCATACCCGCGATGCTTCGGTGAACGACTGGCTGAACAAGCGGCTGCACCGGACCGAATTCATGCCGTTCGCCCCCGTGACGCCGGTCGAATACGCGGCCGACGCCTACAACGGTTGGCGCGAAGACCATAAGTCGGCCGAACTGATGACCCGCACCTACCATTGTTCGCCCGCGTTTATCGAAAAACATCCCGCTGCCGTTCATATCGACGGCACGGCGCGTCCTCAGGTCGTGAACGGCGATCTGCACGGCGACTATTATCGCCTGGTCAAGGCATACTGCGAGCGGACCGGCGAAATGGCGTTGATCAATACGAGCTTCAACCAGCACGAAGAACCCATTGTCTGCTCGCCGGAAGACGCGATTTCCAGTCTTCTGAACGACAATGTCGATGTCCTTTATATCGGCGATTTCCGGGTCAGCCGAAAAAGCGCAGGTTGAAGTCTGCCGCCGGTCGGACAGGAACCCAGCCGAAGAAAGTACCGCCCGCACATCTTGTTCGAGCCGGGAATCCGGAAAAACGATCTCAGCTGTTTCCATCTGACCGCAACAGGCTCTACAGTCGCCGCATGTCGCATATCGAACGCATGCTATTGATCGGGATCGTCTTCCTGGTCGCTGTCAAGATCCTCACGCCGACGATGGACGACCGCCGTATGGACGGCGGCGATCCCTCGGCGGCGACGCCGAACGATCCGGTTTACGGCCGGCCGCAGTCGGACGCCGGCGAGGAAATCGCCGCCGGCGGCTATGATTTCGACCCCGCCGGATTCTCGCGCGACGGCATTCCGGCCAAGCTGACCCTCGACGCCGACGGCCGCATCCCCGCCCGGTTGAAGCTCGACGACACCCAATCGGCCTATGTCTACGCCACCATGATCCGGGTTTACGACAGCCTGCTGGAGCGGGCCGAAGAGGCCTGCAATCCGCAGCTTCTCGAAGACATCCAGTCCTGGCGGCAACGCCAGGCGGGCATTTTGGCCGACGCGGTGACGGTGCTGGACGCGCTCAACATGGATCGCCTGCCGCGCTCGACGCGGACCTTCCTGGCCTTGCCGCCCAAGGAATTCCAACGCCGTGTCTGCCCGCGCATCGAACGTTTCCTGTCAAGCGGCGGCTACGACCCTCACCCTGAAGCCATCGACCGCCTGTCCCAGGCGGCGGGCGGGCGCTGATCTTCGCCCGGTTGGGGCGCCGCCGTCCGGTCCAAGACCAGGCCGCCCGCGCCGTCGCGTCGTCGACCCGCGTCGATTATTGGATCAATAGGTCCTTGAACAGGATGGTATGCGCCTTGACGGGCGCCAGGGTGTGGTTGATCACGTTCAATAATTCGAAGCGCAGGCGCTCCGATCCGGTCTTCCCCTGCAGGTCCTGGAATTCCAAACCGCGCAGATGGGTCTTGATGCTGTCCAGGACCTCCGTGGTCTTGACCTCGTCCTGCAGCACCGGCAGATCCTGTTCGTTCAACTGAACGATGATCGTCATCCGGATGAACTGGCTGCGCCGGCCCGATCGCTTAAGGTCGGTGCGGATTTGCGGCAATTCGTGGGTCACCGGCTTGCCCAGTTCCAGGCTGACCTCAGTAATGTTGGGTTTGCCGAATACTGCCTCGGTCAGGCCGAACAGCTTGGCCGCATAGCCCAGGCCGACCATCATGGCAACGGCGCCCAGACCGATCCCGGCCTTGATCAGCAGCTTCTTACGCTTCTCCTTGGCTTCGGCTTTCTCGGCCTCTTCGTCGTCTTCCTCGTCCTCGTCTTCCCAGTCTTCGTCGTCCTCGTCCCATTCCTCGTCGTCGTATTCGTCGTCGTATTCTTCTTCGTCTTTCTCGGCCATGGATCATCCCCGGGGTGCATTGACGATGGGTTTGGGTGCGCCGTCTGACGGTTCAGTCAAAATCCCGGCAGACCGCGGGGAGCCTAACCAAAAAGCGTCGGCGGCTCAATCCGGGTTGGCCGCCTCCGGGCCCGGAAGGGCGGCATGCGGGACGGGCGCGGGGTCGCTTGCGACGCGGGATCAGGACGCCAGCGGCAGGTAGTACGCCGCCGTCAAGCCGGCCGCGTCCCGCGCGCGTTCGTTGAACGGCGCCTTGACCAGGCCTTTGAACCGTTTGCCGACCAATGTCTGGAAGGTTCGGATCGGGTCCGCCCCGCGCCGATCACAAAGAAACGTGAACCAGCGGACGCCGGCCGCGACGTGCGGGATCTCCTCGCGCCCGATACGATCCAGGACGACCGCGCTTTCCGGATCGCCGGCGGCCCTAAGGCGGTCGACCGCGTCGGGTGCCGTGTCCAGACCGCGTGCCTCCAGCACCATCGGCACCAAGGCCAGCCGTGCCAGCAGATCGTCAGAGGTGTCCTGCGCCGCCTGCCAAAGACCGTCGTGTGCCGGCAGGTCGCCATAAACCGCGCCCATCTTGGCCAGGCGATCGGTGAGCAAAGCGAAATGTTCGGCCTCGTCGCGGGCGACGGCACACCAATCGTCATAGAACCCTCGGGGCATGGCTTCCCCGGTGAAGCGGGCCAGGATGTCCCAGGCCAGGTCGATGGCGTTCAGTTCGATATGGGCGATGGCATGGACGAAGGCGCGGCGGCCGTCCGGGCTGCCCAGGCGCCGGCGCGGGACCCGCCCCGGCGGCCGCAGTT
>JANQIJ010000363.1 GCA_028282185.1 Rhodospirillales bacterium | reverse complement strand
TGGTTTCGTCGAAATAGTCATCGGCCTCGGCGACCCGCCCGACGCGGCCGTGGATCTGTGCCCCGGCCACGGCCGGCCGGAGCCGTCGCGCAAGCGCCGCACCCGGCTCCGTGACCGCCAGGAACACGGGTGGTGGGGGGGCGGTTTCGCTCACGACGGGGGCTCCACGTCTTCCGGCGAGCGTACCAGGATCATCGAGAAATAAGGCGCATCCTCCGGCGCCTCGGCCATCGACAGGACCCGCTGTTCGTCCATCGTCGCCCTTTCCACGTAGTGGGCCCGGTTCGTGCGGCCCAGACGGTCGAGAACCCGGCGGACCTTGGGCAGATGGCGGCCGACCTTCATGATCGCCGCGGCCTCGGCCAGATTGAGCCGCGCCTCCAGGTCGTCCTCGGCCAGGGGGGCGGGCAGGACCGTCAGCACCTGATTGCGCGACACCAGCGGCGCGCCGGCCACCGCGGCGCAGGCGCCCAGCGACGACACCCCGGGAATGACCTCGGTCGGAAACCGGTCCGCCAAGCGCAGGTACAGGTACATGAACGAGCCGTAGAGAAACGGGTCGCCTTCGCAAAGCACGGCGACGTCGCGCCCCGCGGTCAACTGGCCGGCGATCTTGGCCGCATACCGGTCATAGACTTCGTCGGCGGGAAACCGTCCCGCGACCATCGGCGTCTCGATGGCGATCTCGGTCTTGCCGTCGGGGATATGGGCGGCGGCGATGGCGCGGGCCAGGCTGGCGCCGCCTTCGGGCGCCGGATAGGCGACGACCGGCACCGCCGCCAGCAGCTTGACCGCCTTGACGGTCAGCAGGTCGGGATCCCCGGGTCCCACGCCGAGGCCATAAAGCTTGGCGCCGCCGGTCACGGCTTGATCACCGACCATTGCAAGACATCCATCAACGGGCGCATGGCGGTCAGCCGGCCAACGGCGTCCGAGCGGGCAACCGAGATTTTGGTCAAATCGCCGCCATGGGCGCCCTGCAAGCGCATCAACACCTGCTGAGCCTGCGTGGTGACCCCGTTGGCGACCAGACGCCCGCCCGGTTTCAGCCGATCCAGGCAGGCTTCCGGCAGGCCGCCCTGGGAGATGCCGCCACCGACGAAGACCGCGTCCGGGGCGCCGTCGATGTCGTCAAAAGCCGCCGGAGCCCGATCCTTGACCAACTGCAGGTGCGGCACGCCCAGGTCGGCCGCGTTGGCGACAATGTCGCTCCAGCGCCGGGCGTCCGCTTCGATGGCGACAGCCCGGCCGTCGGGCGCCTGGCGCAGCCATTCGATGGCCACGGCGGCGGAGCCGGCACCCACATCCCAAAGAACCTGACCAGGCATCGGCATGAGTTTGGCCAGCGTCGCGGCGCGGACCTCGCGCTTGGTGATCTTGCCGTCGTGACGGAACGCTGCCTCGGGCAGGCCGGGCGCTTCAGGCCAGATGGTGGCGCCCGGGCTGGGATGGCAATGCACGGCGACGACGTTCAGGTCGCGCACCCGGCGGCCCTCCCATTCCTCGGCGACGGTGTCATACCGCCCTTCGTCCGGCCCGCCCATGTGTTCGAAAACGGTGACCGGGCTCATTTCGAACCCGCGGCGGATCAACAGGTCGGTCACTTCCGCCGGGGTGCCGCCGTCGCGGCTGAGAATCAACAGGCGCATGCCGGGCAACAAGTGGCGGTTCAGAACCTCCACCGGATAGGCGTGGCAGCTGACGCACCGCAGCGTGCCGTCCGCCAGGGACCAGCCCATGCGCGCCGCCATCAGGGCGAAGGCGCCGGGCGCCGGGACGATCTCCAAGGCGTCGATCCCGAACCGGGCGACCAGGCGCTTGCCGATGCCGAAGTTCATGGGGTCGCCGGAGGCCAGAACACAGACCCGCTTGCCGGCGTGGTTGGCAATGGCGTCAATTCCCGCGTCGAGCCCGCCGGCCCAGGACAGGCGAATCCGGGCGTCCGCCGGCAAGTGATTGAGATGACGGTCGCCGCCCGCGACGACCTCTGCCCCGTCGATGGCATCCCTGGCCCGCTGACTTAGGCCCGCCAGACCATCCTCGCCGGTGCCGACGACCGTGAGCCATCTATCCATCGCCCGCTCCTGCGAGCGCGTTGACGGCCGCGGCGGCCAGGGCGCTGCCGCCCCGCCGGCCGGTCAACGTGGCGAAGGGGATGTCACCGGCGTGATCGATCAAGGCCTGTTTCGCTTCGGCGGCGCCGATGAAGCCGACGGGAAACCCCAGGATGACCGCCGGCCGCGGCGCTCCCTGGGCCAACCGTTCCAGCAGGCGAAAAAGGGCGGTTGGCGCGTTGCCGATGGCGACCACGGCGCCGGCCAAATGCGCCGACCAATCGTCCACGGCGGCGGCCGACCGTGTTGTGCCTTCGGCACGGGCGCGGTCGGCGACACCGGCGTCGTTGAGCGTACAGATGATTTCGTTGGTGGCGGGCAGGCGGCTGGCGATCACGCCGTGGGCGACCATTTCCGCATCGGCAAGGATTGGTGCGCCGGCCATCAACGCCGCGCGCCCGGCCTTTGCCGGTTCGCCTCGGAAAACCAGCGCGGCCGTGATGTCGGGCATGCCGCAGGCATGGATCAGGCGCGCGGCCAGTCTTCGATCCCGTCCGGCAAAGGGGGAGAGATCCGCTTCGGCCTCGATGGCGGCAAAGGAACGGCGGTAGATTTCCGCCGGATCGCGGACATAGTCGAACATGGCCGTCGGGCGCCCCTAGGAGGTCGTGTCTTCGTCCTGTGAATGGGGTGGGTGACGATCGCCATGGCCGTGAGAATGCCCATGCCCATGCCCATGGTGGTGATGCCCGTGGCGGCCGTGATGGACGCCGTGGTCTTCGGCGCCGTGGCCGTCGGTGCCGATGCCGACCACATGGTGATGATGGCCGACCTGGGGCGTGCCGACTTCGTCTTCGTAGCCGATGATCTGTTCACGATACTTGCAAAGCTGGCAGTTCATCTTGTTGTCGCCGGTCAGGACCTCCTCGACCCGGTCGGCGAAGCAATCGATAAGATCCGCGTGGTCGTTGAGGTAGCTGGCCTTGATGATTTCGACATCCGGATGGGCGGTCTGACATTCGTCGGCCCAGCGGTAGATTCGATTGACCAGGATGCCGGTGAACAGGAAATAGGGGAAGACGATGATCCGGCGGAAGCCCAGTTTCATGGCCTTGGCCAGGCCGGCATCGACCAGCGGATAGGCGACACCGGAATAGCTGACTTCGGCCCAGCCGAAGCCCATGCCTTCCCAAAGCATGCGCGCGACCTTGCAGACATTGGAATTGGCGTCCGGGTCGTTGGTCCCCCGGCCGACGACCATCAGCAGGGTCTCCTGACGCGCGACATTGTCCGCAGCCCGCCGTTCCGCCTCTTCGATCCGTGCCTTGGCCGCGCGGAGCAGTTTGGCATCGATCGCCAGTTCTCGGCCGAAGCGGACATCCAGGCTCGGATGCTCTTGCGCGAAATTGTTGATCTCGCTGGGCAAGTCGTTCTTCACATGCCCCGCGGCGAACAGCATGCCGGGAACGCAAATGATCCGCTCGGCGCCGCGGTCGCGGAGTTTTTCCAGGCCCGTTCGAATGATCGGGGTGGCGAATTCGAGAAAGCCGCTTTCGACATCGTATTGTGGGAATCGGTTGGCCAAGTGGTGGGCGAGAGAGCCGAACTCTTCCACCGCCCCTTGGTCGCGACTGCCGTGGCCGCAAATCATGACGCCGGTTTTTTCTGCCATTACGCTTGGTCCTTGCCTTCGAGCGTGGCCGGTCGGCGGAACATGGACCGCCGGTGGGCCGGTTGGGGTCTTTGGCCGCCTGGTCCTTGCCTCCGGGCGACAGGCGGCCAGCCTATACGGGTTTTCGGTGTCGCGAAAGGATGCCCTAAGGGAAACCGGCTCAACCGATTGGCGCGGGCCGTGTCTCCGGCGGATCTTCTTCCATCGGTTCCTGTGTCGCCGCTGCCGCGTTGTCCGCGGCGATCGCTTCCGCTGTTGGATCATCGGTCTCGGCCTCTTCCGGCGGATGCGCCAGACCGGCGCGGTGTTCCAGGGCCCTGGCGTCGTCTTCGCGGCCCAGGTCACGCAGCACGGCCGCATGATTGACCTGCGACAGGGCCAAGCTGGGATCGCCCGTCGGCAGGATTGCCTCCTTGATGGCGACAGCCCGCCGGAACAAGGGTTCCGCCGCATGGGTCTTGCCTTGGCGGCGATACAGAAGACCCAGATTGTTGAGCACGGCGGCGACGTTGGGATGGTCGTCGCCGAAGGTCCGTTCGTCGGCGTCGAGCGCCCGCTGGTAATGGCCTTCCGCGGTCGGTTGATCCCCCAGCAGATCGCAGGCAAGGGCCAGATTGTTCAGCACACCGCCCAGGTCCGGATGGTCTTCGCCCGGCCGGTCATCCAAGATGATAAGGGCGCTTTGGAAGCAGTCCCTGGCTTGTCGATAGTCGTCCCGGCGATGCGCCAAGGCGCCCAACCGGCCCAGGCAGTCGGCGCGCAGTTCCGCGGCCGACGTGGGCGCCGCGTCCAGGGCGAGCCGATAGAGCGTTTCCGCCTCTTCTTCCGCACCGCCCGCAGCGATCAGATCGCCGGCCACCAAACGGGCCAGGGCCGCCGCCTGGCCGTGGGTCGCGGCGGTTTGTTCGAGGTTTCCCGCGGCGGCGCCTTCTTCCTGTGCCGCGCGCACCAAAAGGTCGGTGCCACGTGACAGATCGCCTTCGGCGATGGCGTCCCTCGCGTCGTGGAACAGCTTGGCCGCGGCGGGCACGACGGCGTTGATTTCGTCCAGTCGGGCGCGCAGGCCATCCAATTCGCCGGCGAAGGTGCGCAGCCGACCGCCGATTCCGGCGGCGGATGCAGCCCCACCCGAGGGCCCCTGATCCAATCCTCGGGATCGCAGGATTTCATCAAGACCGGCGATTTCCGGCGCTTCGGGCAGATCGGCCGGATCCTCTGCCGCCGTGTCCGGTGCCGGCCGAACGGCGGGCGCCGTCGTCGTTAGGTTTTGATCGCGCCGGGAGACGGGGTCGCCCTTCATCGGCCGACGGCCGAAGATCAGCACCGCCAGCAGGGCCAGAACGCCAGCCGCCGCCGCCGCCAACGCCCAATCGGGTATCGAGGCCGCGATCTCGGCAAGGGGCACCCAGAGATTTGCCGTGGCATCCAACAGGCTGTCCCAGAGCTTCGGCCAGATCAGGGCCAGATCATTGAGAAATTGATCCATAATCTTCATTGATACCCCAAGGGCCCGGGCCAGGGACAGGCGTTCGGCCGAAAGCCTTGGTGGCAAAGCGCGATCGCCGGCCGCCCGGCGGTGGATGGGGGGTCTTCACGGCCGAAATGACCGGTTGGATTCGCCGGTCGCCCGGTCTTGTCGACCGTGGCCGTGGCGCGGGCAGGCCCGAAACGGTTCTGGAACGCCTTTTGGGCCGCTTAGGCGGCAGTGCCGCCGACGGTCAGCTGTTCGATCAGCATGGTCGGTTGGCCGACGCCCACGGGAACGCCCTGACCCTCCTTGCCGCAGGTGCCGATGCCCGGGTCCAATTCCATGTCGTTGCCGATCATGGCGACGCGGGTGAGCACATCCTTGCCGTCGCCGATCAGGGTCGCGCCCTTGAGAGGCGCGCCCAGCTTTCCGTCCTCGATCCGATAGGCCTCGGTACAGGAAAACACGAACTTGCCGGAGGTGATGTCGACCTGACCGCCGCCGAACGACACGGCATAGACGCCGTTCTTCACCGACCCCAGAATTTCTTCCGGGTCCTTGTCGCCCGCCAGCATGTAGGTATTGGTCATGCGCGGCAGGGGCTGGTGGGCGTAGCTCTGACGCCGGCCGTTGCCGGTTGCCTGGACGCCCATCAGCCGCGCGTTGGTCCGGTCCTGCATATAGCCCTTGAGGATGCCGTCCTCGATCAGCACGGTATTCTCCGTCGGCGTGCCTTCGTCGTCGATGGTCAGTGAGCCGCGCCGATCCCGCAGCGTGCCGTCATCGACCACGGTGACGCCGGGCGAGGCCACGCGTTCGCCCATCAGGCCGGAAAACACGGAGGTCTTCTTGCGGTTGAAATCGCCTTCCAGGCCATGGCCGATGGCCTCGTGCAGCAGAATGCCCGGCCAGCCGGGGCCGAGCACCACCGGCACCTCGCCGGCCGGCGCCGGGATCGATTGCAGGTTGATCTCGGCCTGGCGGAACGCTTCGTCGACGACTTCCTGCCAGCCGGCCGGATCGAGGTAGCGGTCATAGGTTATCCGTCCGCCGACGCCATGACCGCCGGTTTCCATGCGGCCGTCCTGTTCGAGCACGACCGAGACGTTGAGCCGCACCAGGGGCCGGATGTCGGCCACCCGGTGGCCGCCGGCGCGGACGATCTGCACCGCCTGCCAATTGCCGGACAGGCTGGCCGATACCTGGCGCACGCGCGTGTCCTTGTCCCGGGCATAGGTGTCGATGGCGCGCAGCATCTGCACCTTGTCCTGGAAATCGACCATGGCCAGTGGGTTGTCTTCCATATAGAGCGCTTGGTTGGTCCCGGCCGGCGCCTGGGCCAGGTTGCCTTGATGGCCCCGGCTGACCGCCTGGACCGTTTCGCCGGCGCGGGCGATGGCGGCCTCGCTCAGCTCCGAGGCGTGGGAATAGCCGGTGCTTTCCCCGGCAATCGCGCGCAGGCCCATCCCTTGGGCGGTGTCGAAATTGGCGGTCTTGATCTGGCCGTCGTCGAGCACCAAGCTTTCCGACTGACGGTATTCCAAGAACAGTTCGCCGTCATCCATCCCGGCAAGGGCATCATCGACGAGGCCCTGGACGCGGCTGCGGTCCATCCCGCTTCGCTGGAAGAAAAGATCGTCGGTGGCGGCAAGGTCTGTCATCTGGCTGTACCTGTCTGAATGGTCCGGCGGGAATTAATCCGATTGCCCTTGGTATATAGGGGTGGCGGCGGGCGAAATCGAGTATAAGCAAAGCGCAAACCGGAGACGCCCCAACCGGAGACCGACCATGTTCGAAGAACATCCCCTGCGCCGCGAATTGGCCGAGGAAATCCATGCCCGGCCCGCCGCCGATTTGGAGGCCCCGGTTCAGGTGTCGCAGGTTGCCGTCCATTCGGGCGAGGCCGGCCTCGGCTCCCAGGTCGACCATCTGGCGGCGCTGTGCAAGCATTTCCGGGTCGCGCCGCCAGCCGCCGACGCGACGCATTTTTCCGCCGAACTGGGTGGGCTGCGGGTCAAATGGGAACGGCATACGGAATTCGCGTCCTATACCTTCATCCGCCCGGGCGCTTTCGCCCAGCCCTTCAAGGCAACGGCGATCGATGCCTTGCCGCCTGATTGGCTGTCCGATATGCCGGGCCGGGTGGTTGCCGCCTGCCATGTCGCCGTGGCGCCGGAAAACGGCGCCGAGCCGGCCGGGACGGACGACATCAAGGGCTTGTTCGACAACAACCTGGTCACCGGCAGCACGGTCGCCGGCGGCCGGGCCCGGCTTTGGACCGATTATCATCTGCATGCCGATGGATTTCTGCGCTTCCTGCTGCGCACCGGCGAGATCGGCCCGATGAGCATGGGTCGCCTGG